>VBCZ01000046.1:0-2062 GCA_005889025.1 Betaproteobacteria bacterium | reverse complement strand
TGTCCGTCTCCGAGCAGCTCGCTGCCGCCTTCTCCGATATGCCGCCAACGCTACCTGCCGCCGTGGCGGGAATGTGCGATTCGATGCTCATGGATGTTGCCGGACTGTGCGTGGCCGCGCGCAACAGCGATTACGTCCAGGCCGCGCTGCGCGCGACGGCAGAACCCGGTGCGTGCACGCTCATCGGTCATGCCGGCGGATTCAACGTTGCGACCGCAGCGCTGTGCAATGGCACGGCGGCGCACGGCGAGGACTACGACGACACCTTCGAAGGCGGCCCGGTGCACGCCGGCGCGGTGATCATCCCGGCTGTGCTCGCCGCGGCCGAGCAACACAGCCTCGAGGGCAGCGACGCCGCGCGTGGCATCGCGGTCGGTTGTGAGCTCATGTGCCGTCTGTGCCTGGTGGCGCCCAAGCGCGTGCACAAGGCGGGGTTTCATCCTACCGCGGTGTTCGGCGCGCTCGGCGCGGCGGCGGGCGTAGCCTCGGCGCTGCGTCTCGATGCCACACAATGGTTCAATGCGCTAGGCATCGCCGGCAGCATGGCCTCGGGCATTATCGAATACCTCGCAGAAGGCGCCTGGACCAAGCGCATGCACCCGGGCTGGGCGGCGCAGGCGGGCTATCGCGCCGCGCGCATGGCGCAGGCGGGCTTCACCGGCCCGCGCACACTGTTCGAAGGCGAGCATGGGTTCTTTCATGCCTTCGCCCGCAGCGACGGCTGTGACTTCAGCAGCATGCTGGACGGTGCAGGCGAGCTTTGGCTTGCCGCCGACATCGCCTTCAAGCCCTACGCCTGCGGGACCATGGCCCATCCTTACATCGACTGCGCGCGCAAGCTCGTTGCGGAAGGCGTTGCGCCGGACGATGTGGCCTCGATCGAGTGCAGGACTGCCGAAGGCATCGTTCACCGGCTATGGGAGCCGCTCGCGGCCAAGCAGGCTCCGCCTAACGGTTACGCCGCCAAGTTCAGCATTCCCTACGCCATCGCGGTCGGCATGTTGCGCGGCGACGCCGGCCTCGTCGATTACGAAGAAGCAGTGGTGCACGACCCCGCGGTTCGCTCACTTGCAGGCAAGGTGCGCTATGTCGTCGATCCGGACAATCCCTATCCGCGCCGGTTTACCGGTCACCTTCGCGTCACGCTCAAAACGGGCGAGGTGCGAGAGGCAAGCCAGGGGCATTTTCGCGGCGGGCGGGAGGAGCCGATGTCGGCCGAAGCACTCGAAGCGAAGTTCATCGCCAATTGCACTTACGGCGGCTGGGACGCGGATCGCGCGCGTAGCGCCCTCGCCTTGCTGCGCGCGCTGCGCGTCGCCCCGCGGGTCGACCTTACCGAGTTACGAGACTAGGTCCGACATGGACAGCACACGGCTCAAAGGCAAGGTCGCCCTCGTCACCGGCGCCGGCCGCAACATCGGACGCGCCATCGCCTTGGCGCTCGCCGACGCGGGCGCGAAGGTGGCCGTGAACGTGCGCGAGAGCCGCGACGAAGGCCAGGCCGTGGTGGACGAGATCGCGGCGCGCGGCGGCGAAGCCGTGCTGGTTGCGGCCGACGTCACGCAGCGTGCCGATGTGGACGGGATGATCGCGGCGATCTCGAAACGCTTCGGGCGGCTCGATATCCTCGTCAACAACGCCGCCATACGCCGCGAGGCGGCGTTCGCCGACCTGCCCTACGCCGATTGGCGCGCGGCCCAAGCGGTGTCCATATCGGCGGCCTGACGGCGCACACCGGCGCCTCGAAGCGGGCCCATGTCGTGACCGCCAAGGCGGCACTAGGCGGCCTTACTCGCGCGCTGGCACACGAGCTCGCAGAATTCGGCATCACCGTCAATTGCGTTTCGCCCGGCATGGTCGACACCTTCCGCAAGGGCGCGAGCGCAACGACCAATCCCGAGCATCACGCCAACCACAAGCCCTTGCTCGGGCGGCGCGGGCGCCCCGACGAAATCGCCAGCGCCGTCGTGTGGCTGGCTGGCCCCGGCGCGCGCTTCACCACGGGGCAGATCCTGCACATCAACGGCGGCGCTTATCTGGCAGGATGAACCGCACGCCAGTG
>VBCZ01000341.1 GCA_005889025.1 Betaproteobacteria bacterium | reverse complement strand
GCCGTCCGCCGCAATCGTAGTATCGCTCGCAGCCTGCTCGCAACGTCATGCCATCGTGTGTTGCGTTTTGCTGATGAGCTTACTTTCCCCAATGCAACGCGACCGGATTCAACTCGCGCGCCAGCTCGAGCAGTCCCTCGCGTGCGGCAGGGTGCAGCGCCTCCAGCGGATGCCGCACGGCGTCGCTCTTGATGACGCCCCCCGCCGCCATCACGGTTTTGGTCGCGCGCAGGCCGCACTGCCGGTTTTCGTAATTGATCAAGGGAAGAATGCGCGCGTATGCCGCGGCCGCCTCCTTCCGTTTACCGGCGCGGTGCGCTTCCAGCACGGGCTTTATCAGGTCGGGTAGCAGCGCGCTCGGCATCGTGCCCGTGGCGCCTGCATCGAGATCGGCCATCAACGTGATCGATTCCTCGCCGTCGAACGGCCCCGCGATCGCCTCGCCTCCCGCCTCGATCAGCGCACGCAGCTTGCCGGCGGTGCCGGGCATCTCGATCTTGAAATGGCGCGCGAGCGGGACCTCGCGCGCGAGCCGCACCAGAAACGGCACCGACAGGCTCACGCCGCTCAAGGGCGCATCCTGGACCATGATGGGCACAGACGCGGCTTCCTGCACCTGCAAAAAGTGCTCGAGTATGCCTTTTTCGTCTGCGCGCAGGCTGGCGCCGTGGTAGGGAGGCATGAGCATCAGCATGGCCGCGCCGGCGGACGCCGCATTCCTGGCGCGCTCGACTGCAATGCGCGTGCTGAAATGGCTGCATGTCACGATGACCGGCACGCGCCCTCCCACGTGCGACATACACACATCGAGCAGCGTGTCGCGCTCTGCGTCAGTGAGCAGAAACTGCTCCGAATAGTTGGCGAGAATGCAGATGCCGTCGACACCCTGATCGACCATGCAGTCCAGCACGCGACGCTGTCCTTCGATGTCGACATTCCCCGCATCGGTGAACGGCGTCGGCGCGATCGGAAACACGCCAGCGAAGGATTCGGTCGAAGATATCAAATGTAATGTTTACAGCGATGGAGGAAATCGAAAATCACCTGCCACAGTTGAGGGGTCACACGCCAGCCTGCGGGCGTTCTCGAGACCTGCTCACTGGTTCCATGCGATGGCTCCAGCGAAGAAGGATGATTGCATCGATGATTTCCCCATTTTTTGTCGTCCCGGGGCAGCGCTTCGATGCGCAGCCCGTATTCACGCTGGAACATTTGAAACCGATCCTGCTCTAAATGTGCTGGCGGGCACTGAATTCTATACGTTGCCCGAACCGCCCAGGAGAACACGATGGCCCAATACGGCAAAAAAGCGCAGTCGAAGGTCAAGAAGGTCATGCACGAAAAGAAGCGCGGAACCCTCAAGAGCGAGAAATCGGGCAAGAAGGTGACCAGCCGCAAGCAGGCGATCGCCATCGGTCTTTCGGAGGCGCGCAAGGCGGGCGCAAAGGTGCCTGCCAAGAAATCCGTTTCCAGGAAAAAATCTTCCTCGAAGAAGACGACTTCGAAGAGAAGATCCTCCGGGAAGAAAAAATCGTCATCCAAGAAAAAGTAGGAAAGGAAGCAATGACTGTGGGACCACGTCCTACACATGAACATTTTGATACGAACGCGCTGACAACGACTCATGGCATCTATCCGTTAATAGGCTTCGCGTTGCCAGTCCGTGCAACTTGGCGTAACAAAATTGTGGAGGTAACTATGAAATTGACGTTGAAAGCCGCGCTTGGTGTAGCTGCAGTTGTCTTTGCCACGCAAGCCGCGGCGCAAGTCACTTTTTACGAAGGCGAAGGTTTCCGCGGTCGCGCTTTCACCGCGGACAGGACGATGTGGGATCTGGACCGCACCGGATTCAACGATAAGGCGAGATCGGCTGTCGTGCAGGACGGTCGCTGGGAAGTGTGCGAGGACGCGCGCTTCCAGGGACGTTGCGTGGTCCTGCGGCCTGGGAGCTACGAATCGCTCGCAGGGATGGGAATGAATAATCGCATTTCCTCGGTGCGCCCGGTCAACCGCGCTGCGCGATATGAAAATGAGGCGCCGGAGCCGCTGGCCGCGCCTAGCTATGACTATCGCCAGCGTCCCGGCGAGCGGCTCTTCCAGGTACCGGTGACTTCGGTCCATGCGGTCGTGGGTCCGCCGAGCAACGCTGCTGGGTCGAGCGCCAACAGGTCTATGATGATCGCGGCGGCGCCAACGTTCCGGGCGCGATAGCCGGCGCGATCATAGGCGGCGTGCTGGGTCACCAGGTTGGCGGCGGACGTGGGCGTGACGTCGCCACCGCGGGCGGCGCGGTCGCGGGTGCGGCCGTCGGTGCCAACGTGGGTCGTGGCGGAGGTTCCTATGCTCAAGATGTTCAGCGCTGCGAGAATGTCCAGGGTCAGGCGCGGCCCGACTATTGGGATGTAACTTACAACTTCCGCGGCATAGAGCATCGCGTGCAACTGGGCGCGCCACCCGGCAAACAGCTTTGAAGCAAGGCGGCCCTTCGGGCCGCTTTGCTTTTGGGCATAATATCGGTGGGAGAACACGCGCACGACCGAGCGAATTCCAGCAGACAAGGAGTTGAATATGCCTACCGAACTTCGGGCGACGATCGCCAAATTGGTGACACCGGGCAAGGGTATCCTCGCCGCAGACGAAAGCGTCCCCACGATAACGAAGCGCTTTAACGCGCTCGGAATCGAATCGAGCGAGGAGACCCGCCGCGCGTATCGCGCCTTGCTCTCGACCACACCCGGCATCGAGGATTATGTCGCAGGCATCATTCTGTTCGAGGAAACACTCGGCCAGAAAGCCGACGACGGCACACCACTGGTCGACGCCCTGTCTCGCCGTGGCATTGTGCCGGGAATCAAGGTCGACAAGGGCACCGTCGCATTACCCGGTGCGCCGGGCGATCTGATTACCCAGGGCCTCGATGGCCTGGGCGAACGCCTCAAGGCATACAAGGAGAAGGGCGCGCGTTTTGCCAAGTGGCGTGAGGTCTACGCTATAACCGACCGTAATCCGACGCCGCTGGGCATCGAAGCCAATGCCGAAGTGCTGGCTCGGTACGCGGCGATTTGCCAGGAGCTGAGCATCGTCCCGATCGTGGAGCCCGAAGTATTGATCGACGGTGACCATACGCTCGAGCGCTGCTATGAAGTATCCGATGCCGTGCTGCATGCCGTGTTCCGCGCGCTGCATCGGCATCGCGTCATTCTCGAATACATCGTGCTCAAGCCCAATATGGTGCTCCCCGGCAAGGAACGTTTGCCCAAGGCGAGTTCGGAGGAAGTCGCGCGTGCAACGCTCGCGCTTTTGCGGCGCACCGTTCCCGCGGCGGTGCCGTCGATCAATTTCCTGTCCGGAGGTCAGAGCTCGGTGGACGCAACTGCGCATCTCAACGCGATGAACGTAATGGCGCCGAACGCTCCATGGGTATTATCGTTCTCGTACGCGCGAGCGCTTCAGGACGATGCGATGCGCACATGGGCCGGTCGGAAAGAAAACGTTGCCGCGGCGCAATCCGCATTCCACCGGCGCGCCAAGATGAACAGCCTTGCGCGCCATGGGAAATGGAACGCCGCGCTGGAAAAGGCGGCCTGAATCGAACGCCGCAGCGAGGAGATCCGTGAAACCTGCGCGCTTGATCACTGGAGCGACTTACGTCCGCGCGGTTCTGACGGTGACGGTCGCGCTGGGAACAGGGGCCGCCAGCGATCTGCTTGCGCAAACGCCGCCGTCAGACAGCGGGCTTCGCGCATTCGAAGTCGTACGGTCGGTGTTTCAGCACCCTCAACGCCGCCGTCAGACAGCGGGCTTCGCGCATTCGAAGTCGTACGGTCGGTGTTTCAGCACCCTCGCTGTCAGAATTGCCACATCCCCGGCGACGCTCCGCTGCAGTACGACCAGGGGCGTACCCACGCGCAAAATGTCATGCGCGGACCGCGTGGCCATGGCGTAGTCGCCATGGAATGCGCCGCTTGCCACCACGACGAGAACCTGCCCGCAAGCTATGGCGACCATGCGCCGCCGGGAGCGCCCAATTGGCATCTGCCGCCGCCTGAAACGAAAATGGTTTTCATCGGCTTGAGCCCGCGCGAGCTTTGCCAAGTGATCAAGGATCGCGGCGCGACTGGAGGCAAGGACCTTGCCGCGATGCTGGCGCATGTCCGAGACGACAAGCTCGTCGCCTGGGGATGGGCGCCCGGCGGACCGCGCTCCTTGCCGCCTGCGACGCGCGCGGATACGGTTGCCGCTTTCAATACGTGGATGAGCGCCGGCGCGCCCTGTCCCCTGTAGTTCTTTAAGCGGCATCGTTCTTCTTTTTCGGACCGGCCAACGCCATTGCCTTCAGGTATGCGGGCCGCGACTCGATGCTCTCCAGATACGCGAGAATATTCGTATAGGGTCCGAGGTCGTAATCGAGGAAGTGGCGCATGGTGGTAAAGGGAAAGGTCATCATGATGTCGGCGGCCGTGAAGTCTGCGCCGGCGAAATAGGGCCCGCCGGCGAGCTCGGAATCGACGAACGAAAGCATCTGCGTCATCCTGTCCAGCACTCTCGCTCTTACCGGGCTGTCGCGCGCCTCCGGAACGCGAGACAACACCAGCGCGATCAGCATGAGCGACATCAGGCTGCCTTCGGCGAAATGCAACCAGTAAATGTAGCGGCCGTACGCCGGCGCATTCGGCTGCACGGCTAAACGACCATCCGCGTGCCGATGGACGATGTAGTCGACGATCGCACCGGACTCGGCGAGCACGGTGTCGCCGTCACGGATGATCGGCGCCTTGCCGAGCGCGTGAATCGCCTTCATCGGCTGCGGCGCGGCGCCATTCGGCTCGCGCTGAAACAGCTCCAGTCTGTACTCGAGCCCGAGCTCCTCCATCAGCCAGACGATGCGCTCGGAGCGCGAGGAGGAGAGGTGATAGATGGTGATCATGCGTGTGCAGCCGTTCGCAAACAGTGGGGTCAGTCTGCCAGTTTAGCGCGTGTTGGAAAACGTGAGATCGGTCTCGACCACTGCGACGCGTGGACTTTTGTCTTGACAGCGTCGGCGGCGGTTCCAGTATCGAAACCTCATGAGGCGGTCTTAGACATATTCATCCGCTTCATACGACAACGGCGGCGTGCGATGCTTGCGTGAGATACGGCGCCGACTGCGTTTCACGTCCTTTTCGGCCGGGAAGCCCCGCAAGCTAAAGCAATATCGACGGATAAAAAAACTGGCGTGGTGGATAGCTCGCAGGCGTGAGGCGCATTGACCAAGGTTGGGCAGGCGCATTGCATATGGGCGCACCGGGAATCAAAATC
>VBCZ01000340.1 GCA_005889025.1 Betaproteobacteria bacterium | reverse complement strand
CTGCCGGTGCAGCGCGGCGTGAGTCCGCATACCATCCACAGCTATCGGGATGCACTGCTCCTGTTGCTGCAGTTCGTGGCGCGAGACAGCAAACGCGCCATCGATCGCCTCGAGATCGCCGACCTCACGCCGGAGCGCATTACCCGCTTTCTGAGCTTTCTCGAAGCCGAACGCAAGAACGGCATCCCGACGCGGAATGCCCGACTCGGCGCCATTCACGTGTTCGCGCGTTTCATGGCGGCTCACCATCCCGAGCAACTCGGGTCGCTTCAGCGCATCATCGGCTTGCCGTTCAAACACGGCGCGCAGGAGGCGCCGATCGAGTATCTCGAGCGCAGCGAGATCGAGGCCGTTCTGAACAGCATTGATCGCACGACTTTGCGAGGGCGCCGCGACTATGCCCTCTTCGCACTGATGTTCAATACGGGTGCTCGGGTCCAGGAGGTACTGAACCTGAGGCGCCGTGATGTGCGAGTCGATGCACCGTGCCAGGTCCGCCTGCACGGCAAGGGCAGCAAGGTCCGGTTGTGCCCCATCTGGCCGGCGACGGCGCGTTTGCTGCGAGACCTGATGCAGGAGGCCTCGTCGGACAACGCGGAACCGGCAGATGCGGTTCTCTTCACCAATGCGCACGGGCGGCAGATGACCCGCTTTGGCGTGCGCTACTTGCTTCGTAAGTACGTTGCCGCCGCATCACGTTCAGCGACGACGCTGCGGGACAAGCGCATCCACCCGCACTCGGTGCGCCATAGCACAGCCGTCGCGCTGCTGAACGCCGGGGTCGATTTCGCGACTATCAGCCAGTGGTTAGGCCACGCGAGCTTGAACACGACTATGCGCTACGCCCGCGCCGATCTCGAACTGAAACGCCAGGCGCTCTCGCAGGTATTTCCAGACGCGCTGTCGCCACCCCGTGGCGGACACGTGCTGCTGGACGGGCGCGAGCTTGTGAAGTGGCTGCGCCGGATGTAGTTTAGATATGTGAAGTTCACGGGCGCGGCCCCATTTTGCCCTCTGAGAACCGCGCCCGCTACTTCACATATTAGAGCCGTCCACATTCCGCAAAAAATGGTGAGCGCCACATTTTTTGCCGAAAGGGGACTTGTCTAAGAAATCGAAGTCGAGCACCTGGAAACACGAGGGGTCCCACCCCTCGTGTTTGCCGGGGCTTTGAAATGCATTGCGGTCTTCGATCATCTTCACGCCGTGACCGCTCTCTGTTGGTTCGATTCGGCGGTGCCACCCGCCTCGTAGCCAAACCGCCGCCACGCAAGCGGGTCAACCTCAATCGGCCCACAGCGCTTGGAATCGAGGTTGATCAGTACGCCGTGTTGCGCGATCCTCCCCCTCGAAAACAGCTCATACAGCAGGTGCGACGCGAATCGCACCACCACGTCGTTGATGAACAGGCCCTGCGCGGTGAGCGACATCCGTACCGAACACGATGGCCTGTTGTCGTCGGGAATGGTTTCATCCAACAGTTCGGGGAAAAGTTCCGTGACGCACGGCAGTCGCGGCGTGTTCTCTCCCCACTTGCGTCGATGCGTGTGCGGCGGCTGTCCCAGGATGCAGTTCGCGGTCGCGTCCTGATTCCCCAAATCCAGCCAGTAGTGGCAGGCTGAATACGTCTCGAAGAGGCGTGCGTGGATGGCGCGCCGTGCGCGGCGTGTATCGACGCAACTGACCACGATGTCCCCCTCTTGGTGGCGATGTCCGCTGCGCGGGTATTCCTCATAGTGGATCGGATACGCATCCCAGTCGAGCCCGTAGAACTGATTCAACCGATGGATCGTCACTACCGACTTGAAGCGTCCCACGTCTGCCCTACTGTAGAGCTGCCGGCCGACGTTCGCTTCGCTCACTCGATCGGCATCGAACGCCTTGACCTGCAAGCCGCAGGGGTGCCCCAACGCCTTCATCGCAATGTCGAGTCGCGCGAGGCACGCTGCCATCTGCGCCCCGTTGCCTCCGACGCCGACCAAATGCACCTGAACGCGACGGTCCAATAGCTCCGCATCGATTAAATGATCCACGGCTCGCCTGCGTTGAATCCTAATGCATCGAGTGTGGGCCAATGTCTGTTGGTATCAACGCTTGGCGCCTTCGCTTGCCACGGGTGCGCGAGCGGCTTATGCATCCCGTTGAGCACGAGGCGGAATGCCGCGCTTGGCCGCTCGCCGTCCAAATTGCCGAATACGCCGGCAACCTTCACTGAGCGGTCGTCCACGTCGTCCGTGGCCGACCAAAAGGCCGGCAAGCGACCGTGGGTGTGCAGGTCCACGGCGATGCCCTCATCGCGAGCAAGAGGCGGCATCCGATACTCGATTCCGTGTGCAGTGCTGTGCAGCGGCTCATAGATCGCGAGCCGTAGCGTTGCTTGCGTCGCCGAAAAGATCAGACCGCCCGCGATCTCGTTGGGCAATCCGGCACGACCCGCCGCGATGAATGCGTCGAGCAGCGCAATCGGGATTGTTCCAAAAGTGAAGCGGACGATTGGAGTTATCTGGCCATAAGGCAGTGGCATCGCTGCATCGATGCCGCCCAAGCGCTCCACGCAGTCGAGCCAGTCGCGCTTGACCTGCACGAACACACCGTTGCTCGCCACGATGACGCGTTGCCCGTTTTCCATTGCGGGTAGGACTCCGAACAGCGGCGCGGCCACCACAGGACACGCGCGCTGCAGCGCCTCGTCGCGCGGATCAGTCATTTCGTTGCGCAGTGCCGTCGAGCAACTGCCCCAACGTCGCCTTAACCGGAACCAGCACTCGTTCCGGGAAATGCGCGAACTTGCCGTCGAGCATGTCCTTCCAGAACTTGTACGCCCCGCCGCGATACTTCACGAGGTTCTTGCGGACGTTGGGGTGGGTGAAGAAGGAGCCGAAGAACGCGTCGTTCCACGCGTCGATTTTCTCGGCGGTCGTACCCTCCGGCACGCGCGCGCTGCCTTGGCAGATGCCGCCGCCGTCATACACGTTGAAGTACGGCGCCTGGAAGAGCGCCGTATCCGGCGTGGGTCGCGCGTCCCCCCGCACGGCCCACACCTTCCAGACCTGACTGGAAGCCGCGAACACGAGCCCCGGGTGCGGCACGACTTCTCCGCGCTCAGCCGCCCCCAGCCCTTCCGCGCGAAAGGCGATGTGGCGCTTGCCGGGCCGAGTCCACCAGAGCAGCAAATCGACGTCCATGTACAGCACGGTTTCGGGAATGAAGCCACCGTGACGGATTCCTTTCGCGAGCTCGCGGGAGAGCATGATGGCTGCACGCGGCGTCATCGCCTTGCCGGCGAGAACGGTCGCCTCGCCACCGACGTCCTCGATGTCGTGTACCGTGGCAAAGGCACTGCCCTGCGCGCCGCGGTAAATCAACACGGCCTGCTGCAGGGCGAGCACACCATCCTGCTCGGTGTGGATGTGAAACTCGGCTTGATTCATCGCTCTTGTCTCCGAGGTTCAGTCTGCCTCGGACAAGCGCCAAATCAACTCATCGATGAGGCTGATTGCCTCGAAGCGACCGCGCATCTTGCGTTGCCAGGCCCGCATCGCGCGCGGCTCGCGGAGATCGAAGAAGACCTCGCCCATCACATCGCAGAATTCCGCTTGGTGGGCCGTGTTGATGAGATCGTCGTACACCCGCACCGTCAGATCGTCCGTACGCCAC
>VBCZ01000339.1 GCA_005889025.1 Betaproteobacteria bacterium | reverse complement strand
GCTCTTCGGTCGCCTGCTCGGGGACGAGCAAGACGAATACCTGCTCGACCGGTCGGCCGTCGGGCGAATCGAAAGGTATCGGCTGCTGTGGCCGCACAAACGCGCCCAGCGCATGCTTGAGGCCCTTGATGCGCCCGTGCGGAATGGCGATTCCCTGGCCGAGCCCGGTCGATCCCAGCCGCTCCCGCGCGAAGAGGCTGTCGAACACGACGCTGCGTGCGATCTGGGCATGCTCTTCGAAGAGCTGGCCGATCTGCTCGAACAGGCGTTTTTTGCTTGTCGCCTCGATGTCGAGAGCGATGTTCGCCTCGGACAGCAGCTCGGCAATATGGTTCATGGCGAGGGCTTCGAAGGGCGTGAGTGGCGGCGGCCGCTGCCCGCGCATACGGCTGCCGCGGATATTAACGCGTGCGGGCTTTCGGCGGCGCGACAGCACCGACGGTCCGCTTCCTTGCCGCAGGCTCGTGGCGGTGTCCATTGCGCTTTTCCTTGTACCGCAGCACCTGCCGGTCAAGCTTGTCCGCCATTGCATCGATTGCGGCATACATGTCCGGATCGACACACTCGGCGTGGATATCCTTGCCGCTGATGTGAAGGTTGGCGGTTATCTGCTGCCTGAGCTTGTCGACGGAAAGCACCACGTTGACATCGATCACATGATCGAAATGACGCGTTACGCGTTCCAGCTTGGCAGTGACATAGTCGCGTATCGCCGGGGTGATAACGAGATGGTGACCCGTCAAGTTCAGATTCATCCAGCTGCCTCCTTTCGGATACGGTTCCCGGATTCAGATCGTGCGGTTTCCGATTCAGAACGCCTTTCGCAGATTCACCGGCGGGATTTGCAACGCTTCGCGATACTTGGCGATGGTGCGCCTGGCAACAACGATGCCCTGGCCGCCAAGAAGATCCGCGATGCGGCTATCGGTCAGCGGCGAGGCGGAATCTTCCGCCGCGATCAACTGCTTGATGAGCGCCCGAATCGCCGTCGCCGACGCCGCACCGCCGGTATCGGTCGCGACGTGGCTGCCGAAAAAGTATTTGAGCTCGTAAGTCCCGCGCGGAGTCAGCATGTACTTCTGGGTTGTCACCCGGGAGATGGTCGACTCGTGGAGGCTCAAGATCTCAGCGATTTCGCGCAGCACCATCGGCCGCATCGCCACGTCCCCGTGATCGAAGAAATGACGTTGCCGGTCGACGATCGCTTGCGAAACCCGGAGGATGGTTTCAAATCGCTGCTGCACATTGCGTATCAGCCATTTCGCCTCCTGCAGTTGCGCGGCGAGCTGCTGGTTCGACGACTCGCGGTTGCGGGTGAGAATATCGGCATAGATGCGGTTGAGGCGCAGCTTGGGCATCGCCGCCTCGTTGAGCGCTGCCTGCCATCGACCGCGTAGCTTTCGTACGACCACGTCGGGGATGACATAGTTCGCCTCGGTGTTTGAAAAACCGCTGCCCGGACGAGGATTGAGGCTGGTGATCAGCGAGCGCACGCCTCGCAGCCCCACATCGTCGATATGCAGCAGGCGCTTCAGCTTGCCGAAATCCCGCGCGGCGAGAAGCGGCAGATGATTTTCGACGAGTTTGAGCGCTTCAGCCAGATACGGTGTCGATTTCGGGAGCGCCTTCAACTGAAGCCCGAGGCATTCGGCCGCATCGCGCGCTCCGACGCCTGGAGGCTCCATGTTCTGCAGGCGTCGCAGCGCAATCAGGAGCTCGTCGGCGTCAAGGTCGATCTCGGCGGGGAACAACTCGAGCAATTCCTCGAGCGACGTCTTCAGGTAGCCGTCGTCGCCGAGCGCATCGATGAGAGCCGAAACGATTTGCCGGTCGCGCAGCGGAAGATTGAGAAGCGCGAGTTGAGAGTTCAGGTGATCGCGCAGGGAGCACGCCGCAACCTGTTGCGGCGAAAAGTTTTCGTCGTCATCGTCGCTGGACGCCGAGCCCCAGTCGCGGTCTCCCCCGGCTGTCGACATCAGGTCGAAATCGCTGCCGGCCGAATCATCGCGAGCGTCGGCAGGAGAGTCCGAGTTGGTCGGCGCGGTCACGACCGTTTGCAGAAATTCGGGCGGCGGCGCGGCGTTTTCCTCGTCGTCAGCTTTTTCCAGCAGCGGATTTGCCTGAAGCAAGCGCTCGACTTCAGCGTTGAGCTCGAGCGTGGACAGCTGCAGTAGCCGTATCGATTGCTGCAGCTGGGGCGTCAGCGTGAGGTGCTGCGAAAGCTTTAGCTGAAGTGTGGGTTTCACGGGTCGCGATGCGCAAGCCTTATGCCATTGTACTGTGTCGCGGTTCGCCAAGGGTATCCACGACCATCCGGGCAGGCGGCAGGGCACCCGCCGAAAACATCCGATTTTCGGCGAATCGACTTGGATTCTTGCACATTACGCGGGTACTGTCGGTGTCCATCCACCGAAGCACCCGATAGACGGCATGCGCGCGAGCTGTGCGGTACCGGCTGCGGCCGTGGGGAACCGCGGCTGGCGCCGGCGTTTCAGAGCCTGAAATGCTCGCCGAGGTACACCTTGCGGACATTTTCGTCGTACACAATCTCGTCGGGCGTCCCCGATGCGAGCACCCTTCCCTCGTTGATAATGTATGCTCGGTCGCAGATTCCGAGCGTTTCGCGCACATTGTGGTCGGTGATCATCACGCCGATCTCGCGTTCCTTGAGAAAACCGATGATTTTCTGGATGTCGAGCACCGCTATCGGGTCGATTCCCGCAAACGGCTCGTCGAGAAGGATGAAGCGCGGACGCGTGGCGAGCGCGCGCGCGATTTCAACGCGCCTGCGCTCTCCGCCGGACAGGCTCACCGCGGACGCCTCGCGCAGATGCGATATCGAGAGGTCCTCGAGCAACGCATCGAGGCGATTGGCAATTTCGTCGGTGTCGATCCGTTGCAGCTCGAGGATCGCCTGCACGTTCTCGGCGACCGAGAGCTTGCGGAATATCGACGCTTCCTGCGGCAGGTAGGACAGCCCGAGACGCGCCCTCACGTGGATCGGCATGCGGGTGAGGTCGTCGCCGTCGAGTTCGATCGTACCCCCGTCGGTGGCGACCAGTCCCACGATCATGTAAAAGCAGGTGGTCTTGCCTGCGCCGTTGGGCCCGAGCAGGCCGACAACCTCGCCGCTATCGACCGAAAGCGATACGTCGTGGACGACTATGCGCGATTTGTAGCGCTTGTTAAGCTTCGCGACCGACAGCGTGCTCATCGCGCTACCGCAAACCGGCTCACTTCGATTTCTCGTTCAGCGCGGCGTCCGGTTTGAGCGGCAAAGGGACATTAGGCGCTTGCGCCGAGGGCTTCGCATCCTTCGGGCTTTTGCCGTCCTTCGTGTCCTTGTCCTTGGTTTGCGGTTGAAAAACGCCACGCACGCGGGATCCCAGCGGCGCTTCGTTGGCATTGGTCGCCGGGCTGTCCGGACGACCTTCTGCCTTGAATACATCGGTGTCGGCGTTGTACGAAATATAGTTGCTGCGTATTTCATCGCCGGTTCTCTTCAGGAGCGCGCGATCGAAGAGCTCGACGAAGCGCTTGCTTCCGTCGTATACGACACGTTGCGCGAAGCCTTCGTTGTATTCGTCGCTGCCGTCGCGCTTCTCGCGGAAGCTGACCGGATTGCCGTATGCCGTCGCCGAGAGCGTGTTGTCGGCGTTCTGATGAAATATGATTCGGTCGGCATGGATGGTCAGCGTGCCCTGCGTGACGACGACATTGCCGACCAGCTCGCCGCCTTTGGTGCCGAAATCGGCGCCGGCCGAATTGCCGTTGAAGAAGATCGGCTTGTCGCGATCCCCCTTTTCCGCGAACGCAGGCGCTACGACCGCGATCGACAAGACCGCCGCCGCAAACGCGCCGCGCAACAGCGGCGCTAGGCGAAAACCGAATCTGATGGTCTGCATGACTATTTCTGCGGTTGCAGGCGCCCGCTGACACGGGACTGGAGCTTGATTGTCCTGGCCTTGTTGTCGATTTCCATTCCGGTGGCATTGATTATCCCACGCGAGTCGGTGATCGTCACCGCCTTGTCGGTGACGATCTTGTCTTCCTTCGGGAGCACGTGCAGGAACTCGCTTTCGATGGTCATCGGGCCGTCGCGCTCATCGGCAGCGGTTGCGTCGCGGACCGCCTTGACCTTGCCGGTGAAGTACGCATGGTTCTGGTCGGCCGTCACACTGGCTCGATTGGACGTGACCGAAAGCCTGGGCTTGCCGGGATCGCTCAGCGTAATCACGGGGGCTTCCAGCTCGGTCGTGTCATCGTCCGGAAAGTGACGCCCCATGCGAGCGCTCAGCGCCTGGCGCACGCGGCCCGTCGGGTCCAGGCTGATCGCCTTGAAATTTTCGATGAAAAGATCCGGATCATGGCGCCGTGACCCGTCGAATGCCGGCGAGGGTCCCTGCACCTGGGCGTTGAGCCAATACGTCAACGCGGCAAGCGCGCCGAGCAGCAATACCGGCGACCACGCGATCAGGCGGTTGAGCCAGCGTGTCATGACTCGAATGCGGCGATGCGGTCCTGCAGGGCGCCGCGCGCGGAAAGGAGGAGCTCGCAGATCTCGCGAACCGCGCCGAAACCGCCATCGGCGCGGGTCACGTAGTGCGCGCGCCGCTTGACGACCTCGGGCGCGTGCGGGACGGTCACGCCCAGCCGGCAGCGCAGAATCAACGGCAGATCGGGGAGATCGTCGCCGATATGCGCGCACTCCTCGGCGGCCACCCCCAGCTCGTCGCGCAGCCGCTCCCATGGCGCAAGCTTGTTTTCAGCGCCGAGAAGGATGTGCTGCACCGACAGATGGCGCGCGCGCTTGGCGACCGCCGGCGCAGAGCTGCCGGTAATCCAGGCGACGACGATGCCGGCTTCATGGAGCATTTTCAGGCCGAGCCCGTCGAGGGTATAAAACGCCTTGATCTCGCTGCCGTCGTCGGCATAGTAGAGCTTGCCGTCGGTAAGGACTCCGTCGACGTCGCACGACAGCAATCGCACGCCGCGGGCGCGTTCCAGCAGATCGGGCGTGATCAAGCCCCTGACAGGGTCCGGCGGTCTCGCCCTGCTCATACGACCTTGGCGCGAAGGAGGTCGTGCAGATGCAGTGCGCCGATCAGCGTTCGGCTGGCGTCGACCACGAGAAGCTGGCTTACCTTCGGCGCATTTTCCATGAGCTCGACGCAATCGATCGCAAGCCGATCGGCTTCGATCGTGCGTGGATTGGGTGTCATGAGCTCTCGCACGCGCGCAGCGGCAAAATCGCGCACGCGAGTGACGCATCGGCGAAGGTCGCCGTCGGTGAAAATGCCCGCGACAGTCGCGTCGGCATTCACGACCGCGGTCATGCCCATTCCCTTGCCGCTCATTTCCACGACCGCATCGGCAAGTGAGGCCGCAAGCGGGACGGACGGCACCGCTTTCCCGCTGCGCATCACGTCGCGCACATGCGTAAGCAGCTTCCGGCCGAGCATTCCGCCGGGGTGCGCGCGCGCGAAATCCGCTACCGAAAAACCACGCGCGTCGAGCAGCGTCAACGCGAGAGCATCGCCCAGCGCGAGCGTCGCGGTGGTGCTCGCGGTGGGGGCGAGCCCCAGTGGGCAGGCTTCGATGTCGACGCTGGCGTCGAGATGGACATCGGCGGCCAGTGCGAGCGAGGATTCCTCGTATCCCGTAAGCGCAATGAGGCGGGCGCCCTGACGTTTCAAGTGCGGAAGCAGCGAAACGAGCTCATCGGTTTCACCGGAATTCGACAGCAGCACCACCACGTCGTCCCGGGTGATCATGCCGAGATCGCCGTGACTCGCTTCCGCGGCATGGACGAAAAACGCCGGCGTCCCCGTCGATGCCAGCGTCGCGGCAAGCTTGCGTGCGATGTGGCCCGATTTGCCGATGCCGGTGACGACGACACGGCCGCGACATTCGAGCAGCACGCGGGCGGCGTCGACGAACGAGTCGCCCAGACGCGTCTCGATCGCGCGGATGGCGGCTGCTTCCGTGGCGAGAACCTCGCGCGCGAGTGCTAAGGCACGCTCGCTATTGATCCCGACCGCGGCAGGCGGCACGGGCGATCTGCTCGGCGCAGGCATCAGGTGAGTATAGCGTAAGGCGGCATTCGGCTTAAGGCGTGCTACAGTCGGCACGAGCTCCTGGAACGCCATTTCGATGCCGCATATTCTCCAGGTCATCCTGTTGTTGCTGGCCGCTTCGGTGGTGGTCGTCGTCGCCTGTCGGCTGCTCCACCTTCCGCCCATCCTCGGTTACCTCGTTGTCGGGGTCGCGTTGGGCCCGCACGCGTTCGGTTGGGTCCCCGACAATGCCGGCGTGCGCGATCTCGCCGAGTTCGGCATCGTGTTCCTGATGTTCTCGATCGGGCTCGAGTTCAGCCTCCCGCAGATGAAGACGATGCGGCGCGCGGTTTTCGGCCTCGGGCTCGCGCAGGTCGCGATTACAACCGCGTTCGCCATGCTGGGTTTGTACCTTCTGGGATACGGCTGGCTCGCGGGCATCACACTCGGTGGCGCGCTGGCGATGAGCTCCACGGCAATCGTGTCCAAGATGCTGTCGGAGAAAAACGAGCTCAACTCCGCGCACGGCCGGGACGTGATGGCCATTTTGCTGTTCCAGGACCTGAGCGTCGTTGCGTTCCTGATCGCTATCCCCACGCTGGCCGGCGGCGGCGCGGATCTGTGGAAGGCGCTCGCGCTCGCGGGAGTCAAGGCGGCAATCGGCGCGGCAGCGCTCGCCCGAGCTTTTCATGCTCAACGTGCTGCTGGTGACACTGGGGCTCGCGTCGCTGACAGAGCTCGCGGGGCTTTCGTTTGCGCTGGGTGCCTTCCTCGCCGGAATGCTCATCGCCGAAACCGAATACCGGTATCAGGTCGAGGAGGACATCAAGCCATTTCGCGACGTGCTTCTCGGACTTTTTTTTGTGACCGTCGGAATGTATCTCGATGTCCGCGTCGTCGCCGGCAACATCGGCTGGGTGCTGCTCTTGCTTGCCGCTCCGGTGCTGGCGAAGCTCGTCCTGGTCGTCGTGCTTGCCCGGATTTTCGGCTCGCCGCTCGGCACCGCGCTTCGCACCGGTTTCTATCTCGCGCAGGCGGGAGAGTTCGCCATCGTATTGCTGGCGATGGCAAGCGACCTGGATATCATCGAGCCGACGCTGGCGCAGCTGGTGCTTGCGGCAATGGTCTTGTCGATGCTCCTCGCGCCGTTCCTGATCCAGTTTGCCGAGCCTCTCGCGCGGCGCCTTACCGCCAACGACTGGCTCG
>VBCZ01000338.1 GCA_005889025.1 Betaproteobacteria bacterium | reverse complement strand
TCACGCAAGGGAGCGCACCCGGACGGGCGCTTCTGCCGCGCATCCTCGCCGATTTCAATGCATGTGTCCTTCCGAAGACGGCATCGGCGCCCGATCCGGATATTCATGCGCGGCAGGGATCGTTATCCCCAGCACCGCCACGATGCTCAAGCAGCGCGCAGAAAAAATGCACCGCTCTCGCGGCCGCGATCAGCGCGTCCAATGCCGGTCGCCTGCGTCGCGGGTCGAAAGAATCTCAAGGCAGGACTTCGAACGTGTGGTCGCCCTCGGTGACGTGGGTGTCGACCGAAAGCACTCGCCAGGCAACGCGGTACGTGCCGGGCGAGAGGCGTGGCAGCGAGACCGTCAGCAACGTTGTATCGGCGCTGTCGACCCGCGAATCGCCTTTGTCGACGCGCTTTCCGCTGCTGTCGAGGACCTGCACCTTGCTGAACGCGGGCTCGAGGCGCTGCGTGAACCAGATCCTGAGCTGCGGCGGCGGCGCACGTACCGCGCTGCCGACCGCAGGCAGCGCGCGGTCCAGAAAAGCGTGCGCGTCGGCCACCGGGACAAGCCCGGAAACGAACGCCGGCGCGCATGCGACCGCAAGCAACAGCAGCGAACGTCCGGTCATTTGCGGAAGATCGGCCGGCCGATCGACGTCGGAAACAGATCGTCGAGAAAGAAATGCACCTGCGCGATCCAACCTGTGCGGTTGCCGCTGCGGCTGTTGACGGGGATGACCGCCTCCACAGCGAGCTGCACGTATTGCCCCGCCCAGATGATTCCCGGATTCATCGTCCCGGTCGTTCCGCTCGCGCCGCGATCGAGCGCGGTCGACATCGCGAACTCGACGACGGGAATCATCCTGTTGAAGGGCTCACGAATACCGACGTCCTGCACGAAGGACTGTAGATAGGGAAGGCTGTATTCGACCGCGAGCCCCCATTGGAGCGTATGCGGGTGACGCTCGATGGTGTCCTCGCCTTCGTCGCTTGTCGTGGTGGTGCTCGCGCGCGAGGGAATGCCGTAGCCCACCAGTCCCGTCACGGCAAACGGTCGCAGGTACTTCATATCCGCCGGCAGATCGCCGAAGCCTTTGCCGAAGAAGAGCGTCGGCGTGAAGGTGCTGAACGATTCGGCGCCGACGCGCTTCGATCCGCTGTTGCCGATATCCCAGTCGATGCCCGCGGACAGGATCGTCTCGTGCTCGTCGCTTTGATAGAACTTGTACTTGACGCTGGCGGCGAGATTGTCGAACCCGCGTTGCGCGTCGCCGCCGTCCGGCGCGAGCCGCTTGTAAGTCGCGCCGAAACCGATCCCCAGGTTATCGGTGACGCGCTTCGACACGTCGATCGAGAAGTCGGTCTCGCGCGTCGCGGGATTGTCGCCGTCCGGCGGAAGCTTACGGCTGGAAATGGTCGGAAGGGACAACTCGTCGGCGACGAAGGGATCGTCGGTCGCGAGCGTAGCCGGAAAAAAGCGCTTGCCCGCGAACCCATGCGCCAGGGCCGGATCAGTCGCGGCGAAGGCGGTTCCCATTGCCGTAAATGCCAACAATGCATGGCAGCGCCATGGAGCGTGCTTCGTGTGGCGCGCTCGCGAAGCGGGAAGTGATTGCAACCGACCCGCCGGAATCGCCGGCGGCTTGCGCTTATTCATGAATGCTCTCGATTTGGGTATCGATCAAAGTGCATGAAGCAAAGGCGAGGTCTGAAGGGCCCACGAAATGTACGGTCATGGCTTCGGCTGTTGATGCATGGGCGCGGCACCCGCCGCCATGCCTTCGACCCACACCGACACTTCAACGGATCCCGCCTTTTCGAACGCCAGGAAAAGTGGAAACCGGTCACCGACCCTGAGCGGCTGCTTGAGCTCGGTGAGCATGGCGTGATAGCCGCCCGGCTTGAGCTCGAGCCTGTCGCCCGGCTTGACCTCCATCGCCGGAACCGCGCGCATGCGCATGACGCCGCGATCGAGCCGCATCTCATGCAGCTCCGCGACACCCGCCATGGGAGACGACACGCTCAGCAGGCGATCCGGTGCGGTGCCGGTGTTCTCGACGGTGAAAAAAACGCCGCCCGATCGCGCGCCCGGCGGCGTCGCGCGCGCAAACGGGTGGTCGATTTTGAGCGAGTGGAATTGATAGTCGTGCGCAGCGGCCGCGCCGGCGGCAAGCGCAATAGCGCCGAAAAGTGCAACGAGCTTCATGATGCGGTCCTCATAACGAATGCGTCGCAAGCACAATGCGACAGCAGGACGCCGGCTTCGAGCCGAACAGCCTGACCAGACGTCAACGACTAGAGCGAGGAGGAGCGCGCGAGGGAGGAAGGAGGACGCGGGAAAGCGGCAGGACAGCGTTCTGCGCCGTCAACACCCGCTCGTCGAACGCCACGAGCACCGGCGCCAGAATGGGTGGCGGCGGAAGAATCGCCGCCGTTGCCGATCCGTTCGGACAGTACGCGCAGTGCGACGACTGATGCCTACTTGCCGGCAAGGGCGCCAAAGGCGCCTTGGTCGGCACATTACGGTACACCGAGCAGTAATCGCTGGAGCCGGCCGTTGGCGCCGAAACAGCGTACGCGGCAAACGGAACCAGCGCGTGCAGCATGAGCACGGCAAAAACGATACCGAGCCGGCAACCGCGATTCATGCGCGGAATTGTACACCGCCGGTGCAACGACCCGCGCTTTCCTTGACACG
>VBCZ01000337.1 GCA_005889025.1 Betaproteobacteria bacterium | reverse complement strand
TGGGCAGGCGGCGGAGCGGCCCTGACCGCGGCGAGATAAAACGACGCAGCCTCGCGGCCTTTGCCTTCTTCGGCGAGGTGATCGGCCTTGAGAACGAGCGCGCGCACGTTGCGCGGGTCGAGCGCCAGGGCTTGGTCCACGGCGGCGCGGGCCGCGGCGTTGTCCTTGAGGATGCGGCAAGCGTAGGCGAGGCCGAGGCAGGTGGAGGCATCCGCCTGCCCGGCGGCGACAACGCGTTCGAATGAATCGCGCGCTCTGCGCGGATCGCCGCGGCGAAGCGCCTCGACGCCGGTCTGAGCCAGCGCGCGCGTGTCAATGGGTGTGTACATGTGGTAGAGCTTCCATCCTAAGGTGGGGCGGCTTCATGGCGATTCTTCGGCCTTCTGGAGGATAGCAAATACCGTCATCTCAGCCGCTTCCGCGAACAAAATTCCGGGAAGTCCTGGCCGCGGAATGACAGGTGCGGAACGGCTGTTCGCCTAGAGCGGTCTCACAATCAGGAACCGCCCGGTGGAACTTTTGCAGTCGACGAAGGAGTCATCATGAACGCTAAAGCCCTGTTCATTCTGGCGATTGCCACGCTGGCAGGAGCGGCCTTCGCTGCCCCGCCGCCGCAGCCGGCCCCGGCGGCACGCGACAGCCTGGTCCCGGTGCAGACCCGGAATCTCGACGAATTTTATCTGCGTCCAGACGCCAATCTGGCGAGCTATCGCAAAGTCATCATCGATCCGGTCCAGGTTTCGTTCGACAGGAACTGGATAAGAAAGATGAACGATACCCGCGATGTGACGCGCTGGGTCAGCAAGGATGATGCCCGGCGTATTGCGGAAGAGATGGCGTCCAGCCTGGGCAACATCGTCGCGGGTGAATTCAAGGCACGAGGCTACCAGATCGCAGCAGCGCCGGGTCCTGGCGTGCTACGCCTGTCGCCCGCCGCAGTTGACCTATTCGTCAACACGCTGGACGCGCAGCCGCCGGGGATTAACAAAACGTTCACGCGGGACGCGGGCCAGGCGACGTTGGTTCTCGAAGCGCGCGACTCGGTCACGGGAACGCTTCTCGGCCGCGCCGTCGATCGCCGGAAGGCAGAGGAGACCAGGAATACCCCGACCCGGGCAACCGGCGTATCGAACAGCTTCTGGTTCGATACCATGTTCAGACGCTGGGCGGCGAATTGCGTCAAGGAGTTTGAGTCGAGCGACAATCGGGCACGCGTTTCGTTGTCTGCGACGCAAAGGTAAATCGCCGGCGCCGCATTTACTGAAGTCTTACGGAAATGGTTGACGACCATTTCCGTCACGATGCTTCCCTCGAGCTCGGCGAAGCCGCATGAATGTCCCCTCGAGCCGAAGCATCGGCGAAGCCGCACGAATCTCCTCTCGAACCGATGGGCTGGCGAAGCCGCACGAATCTCCCCTCTCCCTGTGGGAGAGGGCGGCGGGGTGAGGTAAGATGGGGAAGGCGCCCGGGCTGGACGGCGGAGCTTTGCTGAGACCGTAGGTGCGAATTCATTCGCACGGGCCGCTTCTTCCACCAGCGCGGCCGAATGAATTCGGCCCTACAACCCGTCACTGTCAGTCATTGCCGCAAAGCTCAATAGCCGCCATACCCGGCCACGCTTCCGGATGCGCCTGCCGTGCGCTCGCGCGTGAAGTCTGCTGGTGAATTCACCTCAGCCGCGTAACCTTGATGATCCCGTTGCGTCCCTCGATCATGAGGTTGTAGCTGCCGACGGCGCCTATTTCGATGCGCACCTTCATCCGTTCATCCGATGATGGATCGCGCACCTGGGTAATGTCGGCATCGAGCTGCCGCCACACCTGGCCGTTATCGAGGATAAAGACGGACTTGCCGCGCACCGTCTTCGCAAACTCGATCACCGTTGCGCTGATTCCGGTGATCTCTTCGGGTTCAGGCTGAGCTTGCTTGCCGAAGTCTTCCGGCTTGCCCGGCTTTTGTGGGCGAGAGAATCCAAACCATTCCAGAATCCCCCCTTTGTCCTTGGCCTGTTGGACCGGCTCGGCCAGCGCGTTTTTCGCGCGAGGGACGGCTGCGTCGAAGCACTTCAAACGCTCGGACGAATCCGCGATGTCCGCGCATTTGGCCATCTCGGCCAACGCATCGCGCGCCGTGTCCGCGTGCGCCGGCGAGGCCAGGAATATCGAAATCAAAAAGAGTACAAGGGTAGGCATGGGAGCTCGCTACGGATTTGACTAAGGGCATCAGGGCTTGCGCAACGCTTCGGATGCGCTCGAATTACATCACAAAAGCGCGCCGCTTTACTCGAACCGTTAAGAACGGATCGCACTATCGGATATCGCCGACTTTCGTAACGTTGGTCATTTTCAGATTAGGCACCGCGGGATTGCGCGTAAGGCGCGGCGACTTGACGCGCATGATAGACGGGTTGGCGCTCGCCCGACCGTTTCCGCGGAAGGAGGACGCTGCAACGCTCATCCGGGCCTCGACCCCGTGCCGGGGAAAAGTGTGCTAAAAAGCGCGCTGGCAGGGCCTTGCGCTTTTTTGTGGCAGCCACGCTCGCCGCAGCCGGCCGATGCACGTCCGGTCTTCAGGCGCGCCGACCTGCGGGTTTGTTATCCAGCGTGGCAGGCAGACGCGCCATGGCATGACCGCAACCGACATCAAGGAAAAGACATGAAAAAATATGTGGCTGCCGTTCTGTTCGGCGCTGCAATGATCGCGGCGCAGTCGACTGTGGCGGCCGAGGACAAAACCGCCGATGTGACCGACATGGAAGCGCTGCGCAAGGCAGTTCGATCCGACAAGAAGGTCTTGGTCGCGTCGACGCTGAAGCTCACCGACGCCGAAGCCAAGAGGTTCTGGCCACTCTACGACGCCTATCAGCGCGACGTCGACCTGGCCAACCGGCGGCGAAATGTCGTCGTGGAAGTTCTGATCAGCATGGACAAGCCTTTGTCGGACCTGTACGCGAGGAATCTTGCGACTGAGTTGATGGCGGCCGACGAAGCGGAGGTCAAATCGCGACGAACGCTCCAGAACCGCTTGATGAGAGCTGTGCCGACGCGGATCCTTCCGCCGAGGAAAGCTGCGCGCTATTTGCAGCTCGAATCAAAGATTCGCGCGGTTCAAGCCTACGATATCGCTGCGACGATTCCGTTGATCAATTAGCAGGTATGCGCATCCTGCGCGATGAAGCAAGGCGCAGGATGACGATTCTTAGCTCTGCTGCTTGCGCTTCACCGGGACCACGACGGCGCGAACCGATACCACCGAAGGCTCGCGTACACCGATGACGTCGACGCGCATCCGGTTTGCGATGACTTCATCGGACACAGGCGTGACGGCGTGCGACGCTGCCTGAAGGCTCGCCTCCCGCGTGCCCGAATCGGTCTTCGCCGGCAGGACGATCGATAGTCCGATCGTCATGGCGGTCATTGCGATGGCCATGACGCCAGCGGTCGCGCGGGGTGTCGAGTTTTCGTAATTCATGCTTTTTCTCCTGGCTCGGTTTCTTGCTGCTCTCCCCTTGGATGCGCCCAATCGGGGCGCCGGATTCACCACTCCTTGTATTTCCGTCCAAGTGGCCCTGCTGTCAGGACCGCATCCTAGGCATGCCGGCGTACCGCCTCAAGGCGCACGCGACGGACCCGGCGAATCGGGGAGTGAACGCACCCGATGCGCGATGAAATGCGCGCCTCCCTCGGGACTTGGCAGTCCCTGCGGACGGGTCGAAGGTAGGGCACAAGCTGCCTCCTCTACCACGGATGCTCCGCACCCCATCGAGAGCAAGCGGACGATCGAAGTCCACTGAGCACTCCATCGTGTCCACTACACGGCATGAGATGATCCGTCGAGATCCAACACCCGGGGATTCGCGTGCTGAGTTCAGGGTTTCGTCCCCCGCGCATCTCGAGGGAAGCGAATCGACCCGCTCGCGCAAGGACCGCGAATTTTCAAATGCGCTTTTAAGCGGGTTTGTGTACAATCCTGCGACTTTTTGACAAAAGCTTGGCCCCGTTCTTCAACGGGGCCAACGCGTTTTGGCGTGTCCGCCTTGGTTGCACTGCGGCGAATTCCTGGAGGTCGAAAAATGACGGAGGCCGTTTGCGCGCGCCGGCCGCTTTCGAAAGAGCGGACCGCCGTGTTCCCTTTGCAGCGTCCGCATAACGAACACGTCGGACCGTCTGATGTCTGAGTCAACAACACTCTGTCGGGAGACAACATGCTCAAAATGATCCGTGTGCCCTCGCTGGCAGCTGTCGTGCTCATGGCGACTGCTGCGATGATGGTCCCGCACGCGACACAGGCCCAGGGAACCGCTTCGCCGCCAGCCACACAGCCGGCGACAAGTCAGCCAGCGGCACCGGCAGCTCCCTCTGCGACCTCCGAGGCACCGGCGTCCAAGGCTGCGTCAGGGACACCGACCACCGAGATCGTGGACAATCCCTACGGCCTGGAAGCGCTATGGAAGGGTGGCGACATCGTCGCCAGAATCACGTTGGGGATACTCGCCGTCATGTCGATGGGAAGCTGGTACATCATCATCACCAAGGTCTACGAGCAGTTCAGGATGAATGCGCAGGCGCGGGCCGCGGAGAAGTCCTTCTGGCGGGCACCGACAGTGCGTCAGGGCGCCGAAGGATTGAAGCGCAGCAGCCCCTTCCGCTTTATCGCGGAATCTGGGCTCGAGGCATCGACCACGCACACCGGATTGCTTGGCAACGTCGATCTCAACACATGGATAACAATGTCGATCCAGCGGGCCATCGACAACGTGCAGAGCCGAACCCAGGACGGTCTGGCTTTTCTCGCCACCGTCGGCTCCACCGCTCCCTTTGTCGGGCTGTTCGGCACGGTTTGGGGCATCTACCACGCGCTTACCGCCATCGGCATCGCCGGGCAGGCGTCGATCGACAAGGTCGCAGGACCGGTCGGTGAAGCGCTGATCATGACCGCGTTCGGCCTCGCGGTCGCCGTCCCGGCGGTGCTCGGTTACAACTGGCTGGTCCGCCGCAACAAGTCGGCCATGGATCGAGTGCGCGGCTTCGGCGCTGACCTGCATGCAGTGCTGCTCAGCGCGCCGACCAAAACGGTGGCAGTGGCAGCAGCGAAGGCCTGAGAGGTTAAATCATGGCAATGACCGTCGGCCCCGCCGAAGGCGACGAAGACGAGGTCGTCTCGGCTATCAATACGACTCCGCTCGTCGATGTGATGCTGGTCCTGCTGATCATTTTTCTGATCACGATCCCCGTCGTCACGACGTCCGTACCCGTCACGTTGCCGAAGGAGCGCAACGAGATCCGCGAAACCAAGCCGGAGAACATCACCATTTCCGTCGACGCTGCGGGCCGCATCTATTGGAACGATCTGCGAATTCCGACGACCGCGGCATTGATCGAGAGGTTGAAGAAGATTTCGGTGCTGACCCCTCAACCCGAGGTGCAGGTACGAGGCGACGGCGGTGCGAGATATGAGTCGGTCGGGCGCATCATTTACGCGTGCCAGCGGGCGGGCATCGCCAAGGTCGGCTTCATCACCGAGCCGCCGCCGAGAAGCGGCGCCTGACATGGCCATCGGATATTCTTCGAGGAACGCATCATGGCAATGAACGTGGGGTCGGGCGGCATTTCGAGGGACCCGGAAGTCATGATCGACATCAATACGACACCGTTGATCGATGTGATGCTGGTGCTTCTGGTCATGCTGATCATCACGCTGCCAATCCAGCTGCACTCGGTGAATCTGAACATGCCGACCGGGAATCCCCCG
>VBCZ01000045.1:8067-12203 GCA_005889025.1 Betaproteobacteria bacterium | reverse complement strand
CCCGGAAGGCGCGGATGCCGTTCGTAGACTTTTTCCCAGACCGCCTAGCCGCGACATCACAGCCTCCCGCGCCATCTTGACCTGCAGCGTCGTCGCGATTCCGGACGTACTCGAGGACCCTGATTTTGCGCACAAGGCTAGCGCGCTTGCCGGGGGGTTTCGCAGCACACTGGCCGTTCCCCTCATGCGCGAGAGAAGCCCGATCGGCGCCATCGTGGTCGGCCGGCCCGAGCCGGGGCCATACCCCGACCAGCAGATCGCCCTGCTCCAGACGTTCGCTGATCAGGCAGTGATCGCGATCGAGAACGCACGGTTGTTCAAGGAACTGCAGGAGCGGACGGCCGCGCTGACAAAGTCGGTGGGCGAGCTCAAGGCGCTGGGCGAGGTCGGCCAGGCCGTCGGCTCGACGTTGAATCTTGAGACCGTGTTGCGGACGATCGTTTCCCGGGCGACGCAGCTTGCAGGCATGGATGGCGGTGCGATCTACGAGTACGACGAGACGCGTGAACAGTTTTATCTGCACGCGACGGACAAACTGCCCGATGAGCTCATCGAGGTACTTCGGGCCGCGCCCATCCGCAAGGGCGAAGGCGCGCTGGGGCGGATGGCGGCCACCGGCGAACCTGTGCAGATCCGCGACATCGAGGACGAAGCGAGCTACCAGAGCCGGCTCAAGCGAATGCTTGTTCGGTTGGGCTATCGGTCACTGCTTGCGGTACCGTTGCTGCGCGAGGACCACCTGCTTGGCGGGCTGGTCGTGAATCGCAAAAGCGCCGGGGAGTTCACGCCGCAGGTGATCGACCTGCTCAAGACCTTTGCGACGCAGTCGGCCTTGGCGATCCAGAACGCGCGGCTCTTCCGGGAGATCGAAGAGAAGAGCCGCCAGCTCGAGACAGCGAGTCGCCACAAAAGCGACTTCCTCGCCAACATGTCGCACGAATTGCGGACCCCGCTCAACGCCATCATCGGCTTTTCCGAAGTGCTGCTGGAGCGATTGTTCGGCGAGCTCAACGACAAGCAGGCGGACTACCTCAACGACATCCATTCCTCGGGCCGGCATCTGCTCTCGCTCATCAACGACATCCTCGACCTGTCGAAGGTCGAGGCGGGCCGCATGGAGCTGGAGCCATCGAGTTTCGAGCTCTCGGAGGCGCTGTCGAACGCGATGACTCTGGTGCGCGAGCGCGCGCAACAGCACGGCATCGTGATGGCGCAACAACTGGACGCGGAGCTCGGAGAGATCGTGGCAGACGAGCGCAAGATCAAGCAGATCCTCGTGAACCTGCTCTCGAACGCGGTCAAGTTCACGCCGGACGGCGGGCGCATCGATGTCAGGGTTAGCCGCGAAGGCGGGAACGCGGTGATTGCGGTGCACGACACGGGGATCGGCATCGCGCCCGAGGATCAGGCCGCCGTGTTCGAAGAATTCCGCCAGGTAGGCCGGGACTACACCAACAAGCAGGAAGGCACCGGCCTGGGGCTCGCGCTGACCAAGAAGTTCGTCGAGCTGCACGGCGGACGGATCTGGCTCGAAAGCGAACCAGGCAAAGGCTCGACTTTCACCTTCACCATTCCCATGACGCGATGAGCCTGATCCTGATCGTCGAAGACAATGACAAGAACCTGAAGCTCGTTCGCGACGTGCTGCAGGTCAAGGGCTTCTCGACGATCGAAGCCGGCACAGCCGAAGGCGGCATCGAGCTCGCGGCCGAGCGCAAGCCGGACCTCATCCTGATGGACATCCATCTTCCGGGCATGAGCGGCATCGAGGCACTCAAAGTCCTGCGCGCTGACGCGGCGACGGCGGCGATTCCGGTGATCGCGGTGACGGCGTCGGTAATGCAGCAGGACCGCAAACAGATTACCGAGGCCGGCTTCGACGCGTACGTCGGCAAGCCGATCAGCCTCAAGGAGTTTCTGGAGGCGGTGCGGAACGTACTGGACCGCAAGACGCGATGAGTTCAGCGCCCAAGGTGCTCGTCGTGGACGACACACCCAACAACGTCAAGCTGCTGGCCGATCTGCTCGGCGTCAAGGGCTACGCGGTAGCGACTGCGGCCAACGGCGAGGAAGCGCTTGCCAAACTCGCTGCCGAGAAGCCGGACATCGTGCTGCTCGACGTCATGATGCCCGGCCTATCCGGCTACGATGTCTGCCGCCGGATCCGCGCCGATCCGGCGACCGCGCTGCTGCCGGTCGTGCTGGTGACGTCGCTCGATCCGATGCAGGAGCGCATCAAGGGCATCGAAGCAGGCGCGGACGATTTCCTGTCCAAGCCGATCAACCAGCCGGAGCTTTTCGCGCGCGTCCGCTCGTTGCTGCGCGTGAAATCCCTGCAGGACGAAGTGGCGCGCCAGGCCGACGCGCTCAAGGAATGGAACCTGAAGCTCGAGGAGCGGGTGAAGGCCCAGGTCGCGGAGCTCGATCGCCTGGGACAGCTCAAGCGCTTTTTCTCTCCGGCCGTCGCCGATGCGATCGTTGCCGCAGATCAGCAATCGATCCTCGCTCCGCACCGCCGGGAAATCTGCTACGTCTTCACCGACCTGCGCGGATTCACGGCGTTCACCGACGCGGCGGAGCCCGAAGAAGTCGAGGCCGTGCTGCGGGAGTACCACGCCGCGATGGGCGCGATTATCTTGAGGCATGAAGGGACGATCGATCGCTTTGCCGGCGACGGCATCCTCATCTTCTTCAACGACCCGCTGCCGATGACCGGTGCGACGCAGCACGCGGCGCGGATGGGATTGGAGATGCAGGCCTCGTTCGCGCCGCTGCGGGCGCGCTGGCTGAAGCTAGGCTACGATCTCGATCTCGGCATCGGCATCGCGCAGGGCTACGCGACGCTGGGCGCGTTCGGCTTCGAGGGCCGCTGGGACTATTCGGCCATCGGCAGCGTGGTCAATCTGGCCGCGCGTTTGTGCGCCGAAGCGCAGCAGGGACGGATCCTGGTCGACCGCAAGACGAGCGTTGCGCTGGACGATGGGTTCGTCCTCGAGCCGGTCGGACCGTTGTCGCTCAAGGGGTATCCGCAACCCGTTCCCGCATTCCTCCTCAAGGGCGTTTCGTCTTGAAGGGGAGACGTCGACGAGTCAGCGAGTTCTGGATAATCTCCGGCCCCGCTTGTTTACTCTGACCCTCGACGGCCTTCAGCGGGGCATCGCAGCATTGCGGCGTTAGTGTCGCGAATCAGAAATTCGCGACATATTTATTTCCGTCATTCCCGCCCCCGATTCAAGCATTCGGGGGCAGGCTCCAGCGGGAATCCATTGGCTTTGAAAATAAATGGATTCCGGCTCGCGCCCCTCATCTGCCAACTGAGGCGGGCTTGGCCGGAATGACGGCAATTTATGCAACGAACTTGCGACGGCACACTAGATTCGCATCGATCGCGCGCGCCCATGGTGCGGAGCGGCACGATCACGTGTTGCACGCCTGGGCGCGAGGCGATCGCTTAGTTCACCGCGATGTTCGCGTCGCGAATCACGCGGCTCCATTTGTCGCGCTCGCGTTTCGCGTGCTCGGCGAAGGCTTCCGGTGTTCCGCCCACGGCCTCGGCTCCCTGATCGGCAAGCTTCTGGCGCATGTCGGGCGCGGCGAGGATCGCGTTGATCTCGCGATTGAGGCGCGCGACAACATCGCGCGGCGTTCCCGCCGGCACCGCGATGCCGCTCCACGACAGCGACTCGTACCCCGGCACACCCGATTCGCTCATGGTCGGGACTTCCGGCAACGCACTGGTGCGCCGAAGGCCTGTGACGGCAAGCGCGCGCAGGGTGCCCGCGCGAATGTGAGAAATCGCACCGGGCATGTTCTCGAACATCATCGACACGCGGCCCGTGATGACATCGGGCATCGCGGGACCGCTGCCCTTGTACGGAACGTGAAGCAGGTCCACGCCGGCCATGATCTTGAAGAGCTCCGCCGACATGTGCGTCGACGCGCCTGCACCCGCGGAAGCGAAGGAAAGCTTTCCGGGCGAGCGCTTGGCCGCGGCGATCAGCTCCGCGACGTTGTGCAAGGGCGAATCTGCCGCCACGATGAGCACGTTGGTGATCGAGGCGACATACACCACGTAATCGAAGTCCGTCGACGAGTCATAGCTCATGTTCTTGTACAGCGCGTTGTTGATCGCCATG
>VBCZ01000045.1:4066-8045 GCA_005889025.1 Betaproteobacteria bacterium | reverse complement strand
GCACCGGGACGGTTCTCGATGACCACCGGCTGGCCCAACGCACCCGAGAGCCGCTCGCCGATCATTCGCGCAAAGATGTCGGTGGATCCTCCGGCGGCGAATGGCACCACGATGCGTAGTGGCTTCTGCGGGTACCGTTCCTGCGCGGACGCGCCTCCCGCGCAGGGCACAAGCGCAACAAAAAGGAACAACCATTTTTTCATTGCGCCAGGTATTGGTTAGTCATAAGAAGTCTCTTCACTGGTCGCCTGTTGGAATGCGCAGTGCAGAGCGCGGACATTGCCAAACGATGAATGTCCAGGCGAACGAAGCGCAGTATTTCGGATTGTGCGGTCTGGGTCAACGGATAGAATCCTGCTGCCGCGTAACGCCCTTTCCGGCCGCGGCCGGACGCGCCGAAGTGATCGCATACCAGGCAAGCGACACAGCCACCAGCATCCAGACGATCACCGGTCCGCTCGGCAAATCGGTCGCACTCGACACCAGGAGTCCGAGCGCATAGCCCACGGCGCCCAAGGTCCATGCTGCCGCGAGCCGGCCGCGGCCCGTTCGCCGCGTCGCCAGCGGCGGCACGATAAGCGTCGCGAAAACGAGATACAAGCCGACGAGCTGCACCGAAACGGTGACCGCGAGCGCGAACAGCACGTAAAAACCGGTTCGCCCCAGCCGTTCGCGGGCGCCGAACCACAACGCCAGGATCGCGGCATACACTGCGCCCGCCCACAAGAGGCGTGACGGCTGCGCCCAAAGGATCTGACCGACCAGCAAATCACGCAAGTGCTCGCTGCCGTGCACGTTGCTCGCGAGCAGAAGCACGCCTCCCGTCGCGCCGAGCACGAACACCACGCCGATCACTGCTTCCTGCACCTCGGGCCAGACCCGCTCGGTCCACGTCAACAGCAGTGCAGCCCCCAGCGCGGCGGCGAGCGCCGCGATCTGTACGGCGATGCCCTCGGCCTCGAAGCCGAACTGGTCGGCGAGCAGCACGCCGCAGCCGGCGATCTGCGCGATGGCGAGATCGATGAACACGATGCCCCGGGCCAGCACCTGCATTCCCAATGGCACATGTGTTGCCGTCACCAGCAGGCCCGCCGCCAGCGCCGGCAGCAGGATCGAAATGCTGATTGCGTCGAGGTTCACTGCAACCCCTTCAGCAGCCGCTGGATCGTGTCGTCGAACAGTCCGAACAGGTCCTTGGCACCTTCGGTTCCACCGACAGTGAATGGCAGCGTAACGACATTGATCTTGGCGCGTTCGGCTATCCACTGCGACGCGCGATCGCTTTGATAGGCCGCCCGCAGAACCATCTTCACCGGTTGACGCTGTATGAGCGCAAGGACTTCAGAAAGATGCGCCGTCGTTGGTTCGACGCCGGGCTTGGGCTCGAGCGCGGCAACTTCCTTCATCGAGAGCCACGCAACGAGATACGTAAACGCCTTGTGCTGGACGAGAATCGGAACGCCCTTCAGCGGCGCGGCTTCCTTTTCCCAGCGCGCGATCGAACCGGTCCATCGGTCGCTAAACGATTTGTATCGCGATTGGTAGTACGCCGCGTTGGCGGTATCGAGCTCGGCCATCTTGGCCGCGAGCGGTCCCGCGACGCGGGTGATATTGCGTGGATCGGTCTGGATGTGCGGATCGCCTTGCGGATGGACGTCGCCCTCGGCACGATCGAGCCGGGTTGGTCGGTCGAGAATCGTCACCTGCGGCGCCGCCTCGAAGTAGCCGGGCTTCCCCGGCTGCACTTTGGGATTGCCCGCCTGCTGCAGCACCAGCGGCAGCCACCCGATCTCGAGCTCCGCGCCCGTCGCCACCACCAGGTCCGCGCTGCGCGCGCGGGCGATGAGGCTGGGTTTGGCCTCGATGTGATGCGGGTCCTGCAGTGGATTGGTCGCGACGTACACCTTGACCTTGTCGCCGCCCAATTCCTGCACCAGCGCGCCCCACTCCGGCACGCTGGCGAAGACGTTGAGGTCCGCGAACGCGGGAGAGCCGATTGCGAAAAGCAGCGATGCAATCGTCCATTGCATGAGAGGTTTCATATCGGCGAACTCCTAGAATTTGTGCGCGCCGTGCGCGCCCATCGTCAGGATGTACTGGAGAAAGAGCTGGTTGTCGGTGACGCCGCTCTGCGTCTTGCTCTGCGCCACCTGCAGGCGGATGCGGCTGAACTCCGACGGCGTGTAATCGAGCATCAGCGTGTAGCGCTCGGGATGGAATGCGGGCGCCGCGAGGAACGACGCGTTGCTGCCATAATCGATGTGTCCCGGGTCGAGGCGGTCATAGCGCGCCCCGGCGCGCCAGTAGGGCATGAATTGGTACACGCCTTGCAAGTACCACCCCGTCTGGTCGGACGTGTAGGCGGAAGTTTGCGTACGGCCGAGCGCGCCATCCGCGTCATAGGTCAGTTCGCCGTTCTCGCGGCGCCAGAAGTACTCGCCTTGCAGCTTGAAGTTGGTCTGCATCGCGTTGCCGTTGGGTGCGTACTTCCAGACGAAATCGGTGACCGCGACGTGGCTGGTGCCGCTGAAGGCGAGCTGCGCGTTGTTGCCGGCAAAGTCGATCTGCGCGTCGCCGCGGTCGTGTGCGCGGGTCTGCAGGTAGGACACGCCTGCGCGCCAGCTTTGGCTCGCGCCGATGTCTCCGCCCGTATGCGCGTAAACCACGCCTGAACCCACGCCGTTCTTGTTTCGCGAAGTCCCTGGAAAGCTTTCGCCGTTGCCGACCTCGGCCCCAAACTCGAGGAATTGATCGGTGGGACCGACCCACTTGAGTTGCAGGCCGTCGTTCGAATATTGCGTTCCAAGAAACGCTTGGTAGGCAAGCGGCGCGTCGACGAAGTCCCACGCATGCTGATGCTGCTCGTTCATGTAGCCGAGTCCCGAGAAAAAGCGCCCGAACTTCGGAACGAGGCCGTAAGGCGCGGCAGTGTAAATCCCGTACGCTTCCTCGACCGAGACGGTGTTTTCGGGTGTCAGCGACACGATGAGGTTGCCCGCGAACAAATGATCGATACTCGCCGAGATCGCGAGCTCGGATTCCGGTCCTTCGACAGGCGCGCGTATGTTCCCTGCAGCACGGCCGAGATCGCCGGGTTGAATGCGCTGATGCCGGCCGAAGGCGCGGACGCGGCTGCGGGCGGAAGCACCGGGAGTGGCGCGGCCGCCTCACGCGCTCTGGCCGCTTCGGCGTCCTTCAATCGTTGCTCCAGCGCCTGAATGCGCGCCTCGTAATTCTCCTTGAGCCCACGGATTTGCTCGCGGATCTCGGCGAGCTCTGCGTCGCTCGCGGCAATGCCAAGCGACGGTACGAAGAGCGCCAGCGCCAAAGCGCCGGACGCCCATGCAAACTTGGACACGGTCGTCTCCTCGGATCGTTGGACCTCGGCGCCGCAATTAAAGCGGCGCGGCCTTTACGAGTCAGAGGAAAGCGGGTGGAGCGCGGCTGGAGTAGAAGGCGGGAGCGGGAACGGCGTACGAGGCAAAGAGGACCGCCCCGGGCGCCCGGTCGACCGCCGATGCAACGAGTGCGGCGACATGGCCGGGCAGGGCATGCGAGCCGGCTGCAAGCAGCGCGCATTCGACACAGGCAATATCGGCGACGGATTGCTGCACACCTTGCTCGTGTGGACCGCTCAACGCGTCGCCCACATGCGAAATCGCATGCCGTTGCACTTCGAGCTGCATGCCGACAAGCAGCAACGAAAGCACGAACACGGACGCAGTGCGGGAGATCACGGGCATGAGCTTATGGATACATCGACTTTAGCTAGTCTACCGCATCTGCCGGTGCGGTAAATAGGCCGGATGGACGAGTTGTCGTCGAGCGCGCGTGTTTGTAGGCCCGAATTCATTCGGACGCGGTGTCGATCGCAAGCAACGCGTGCGAATAAACTCGCACCTACATCGCGCCGGAGATGAACGTCGGCGCCAGCACGTCGAGCGGTCCGCGTTTGTAGGCCCGAATTCATTCGGGCGCG
>VBCZ01000045.1:0-4011 GCA_005889025.1 Betaproteobacteria bacterium | reverse complement strand
AGACGAACGTCGGCGCCAGCACGTCGAGCGGTCCGCGTTTGTAGGCCCGAATTCATTCGGGCGCGGTGTCGATCGCGAGCAACGCGTGCGAATAAACTCGCACCTACATCGCGCCGGAGACGAACGTCGGCGCCAGCACGTCGAGCGCATCGAGCTTAGTCGAAGGCTCCTTGATGGTGATCCGCCACAGCGTGCGCGGATCGTCGGGGTCGGTCAGCGTCGCGGAATGAAGCAGCGACGCGTTGTCCCAGATCACGACATCGCCGACGCGGTACGCATAGCTCAGCTGATATTTCGGCTGCGTCGCGTGCGCGGCAAGCTCGTCGAGCAGCGCGACCGCTTCGTTCTCCGGCATGCCGACGATGCCGTACGAGCTTCCCGACACGGCGTAGAGCGACTTGCGCCCCGTCACCGGATGGGAGCGAACGATGGGATGCGTGATCAGCGGCATCTTCGCCTTCTGCTCGTCGGTCAGCGGCGATGCGGCGACGCGGCTCATATCGTCCTCCACCTTGCGATTGCCGTAGTGGTGAACGGCGATCATCGGCCCGATGCGTTGCTTCAACGCATCGGGCAGATCGTCGTATGCGGCATACTGATTGGCGAAGAGCGTATTGCCGCCGACCTTCGGAACCTCGATGGAGTAGAGCATCGTCGCGCGCGCGGGAACCTGCAGGTACGAATAATCGGTGTGGAAGTAAGTGCCTGCGTCGGCGAGCCCGACAGGCTGCCCGTCCTTTTTCCGGTTCGATAGGATAAGGATGTTCGGATCGGCGGGATGGTGGAACTGATCGATGACGTGCGGCTCGGGCGGCCCGAAGCGGCGGGCGAACGCGACGAACTGCACCGGCGCCAGGCGTTGATCGCGCAGCACCAGGACTTGGCCTGCGAAGAACGTGCGCTCGATGTCGGCGAATTGCGCATCCGACAATGGCTGCGACACGTCGATATCCTGGACTTCCAGCCCGAATCCAGACGAAAGAGCTTGGGTTTGCAGCACTGATCAGCCCGTCCAATCGATCACGGCGCGAACGTCATGCGAATATTGTAGTCCGATCACGCGTTTGTAGGCCCGAGTTCATTCGGGCGCGACACCGAGCACAGGCACCGCGTGCGAATAAATTCGCACCTACTTCACGAATTGCGGCATCAGCGTCCGCGGCAACCACAGCATCAGGTCCGGAAACAATATCACGATCAGCAGCACCAGCAACATCGGGATGAACAGGATCGCCGTGTCCTTGACCGCATCCTTGATCTTGATGCCTCCTATCGAGCAGGCGATCATCAGGCACAGGCCATACGGCGGCGTGACCAGGCCGTACGCGATCGATATGACGCCGATGATCGCGAAATGGATGGGATGCATCCCGACCTTGGCGGCAAGCGGTGCGAGGATCGTGCCCACGATAATGATGGCCGGAATCGCGTCGATGAAGCAACCGATGAACAGGAACGCGACGGCGGTGATGATGCCGACGGTGGTGACGCTGCCGCCCCAACCCGCAACGGCGTTGACGACCAGCTGCGGAATGTGGAAGTAGGCGAGGATCCACCCGAACGCCGACGCCGTGCCGATGCAGAACAATGCAATGGCTGCGAAGCGCGCCGAGTCGTACAGCGTGTGGCGCAGCTCCTTGAACGATATCGAACGGTAGATCAAGCCGCCCAGCAGCATGGCATAGAGCACGGCGATGACGGACGCCTCGGTGGGCGTAAAGAATCCAAACACGATACCGCCGACGATGATGCCCGGCGTGAGGATGGGCAACACGGCCTGGCCACAGGCCGACAGGAATTCCTTCGCCGTGACGAGCGGATAAACCGGGTAGTTGCGCCGCTTGGCGTAGATGTAGACCGCGACCATCAGCGACAGTCCCATCAGCACGCCGGGCAGGACTCCGGCAAGGAACAGGCCGCCGATCGAGACCGAGATGACGCCTCCCCAGACGACCATCAGGATCGAGGGTGGGATGATCACGCCCATCACCGCGGCGCACGCAATCAGCGCGACCGTGAACCTGGTGTCATAGCCCTGTTTTTTCATCGCCGGGATCAACACGCCGCCGACGCCTGCGGCTTCCGCCGTCGACGAACCGGAGATGCCGGCAAAGAGCATCGACACCAGCACGCTCACGTGGCCCAGGCCGCCGGGAAGATGGCCGACCAGCGCGCGCGACAGGACAATCAGCCTTTCGGTGATGCCCGCGGTGTTCATGAGGTTCGCCGCCAACATGAAAAACGGAATCGCCAACAGCAAAAACGAGTTGTACGACTTCAGCATCTCGTTCAACAGCAGGAATGGCGTCAGGCGGTCGTCGATAAAAAAGACCGGGATGCACGCAAGGCCCAGCGCGAAAGCCACCGGCACGCGCAGGATGATGAGCAGCGCGAAGATGCCGAAAAGGATGGCCGCGACTTCAGCGGGGCCCATCGCGGCCGTCCACGTAAAGCTTGATGTCGTCGAGGATCTTCTCGGTCAGAAACAGGAACCAGCAGATGCCCGCAAGCGGCCACGCGATATGGATCGACAGCATGTTGATTCCGGTCATCTCGGAGCTCTGCTCGTAGCCAAACATGGCGAAGCGCCAGCCGAAGCCGATGAATATCAGCGCGACCAGCAGTATGGAGACGTGCACGATGAGCCGCGCAACCGCCTTGCCCCGCGGGGTCTTTGGATGCGGCAATACGTCGACGTCGAAATGCGTTCCGTCGCGAACCGCGATGGTCGCGCCCAGCATGATGAGCCACATCAAGCAGAACCGCGCGACCTCCTCGGTCCAGATGTAGCGAGGAATGAATTCGAAAAAGCGCGAAAAAATCTGCAGCGTCACCGGAACGATCATGACCGCGATCATTACGGTAATGATCTTCTGCAGACCGCGATAGATCAGCGCGTTGAGTGTGCGCATCGGGGTCGATACTCGATCGGTCGTTCCGGCGTCGGCCAGAACCCAGTTTCCTGCGTCACTCCGATTGTCTTCCTGTCTTCGCGCTCACGCGGAATGATGCACGATATCGCCCTGGCGCCGGCTCAAATCGCGCGGCGGCTGCGCCTAGCGCTCTCGGACGGATGCGTCACATGGGTACGACTGGTCGCCTCGGCGCAGGCCGAGGCCCAATTTGGGTCGCATGCGCAACACGGTCGCAACTTGGATCCCGGCCTTCGCCGGGATGACGCATCCGTCTCCGATCGCCGCGACGCTGCGCGTCTTGCTCTCGGACGGATGCGTCACCATGGGTACGACTGGTCGCCCCGGCGCAGGCCGAGGCCCAATTTGGGTCGCATGCGCAACACGGTCGCAACTTGGATCCCGGCCTGCGCCGGGATGACGCATCCGTCTCCAATCGCGCGGCGGCTGCGCCTTGCGCTCTCGGACGGATGCGTCACTTGATGGCGTTGACCTTGTTGAGGATCGCGGTCGCGTCGATTTCCTTGGCGTAGGCCTGCTTCACCGGCTCTGCCAGCTCCAGCAGCTTGGGACGCTCGGTGAACACCCAGGTCTTGAGCTTGCCTTCCTTCTCCAGCTTGGCGAGAAGCCCGGAATCCGCCGACGATTCGAGGTCACGGCCGTATTTGCCGGCTTCCTTGCCCGCCTTGAGGATCGCCGCCTGAAGATCCGGCGGCAGCTTGCGAAACGTCTTGCCGGAAAAGCAGATCGGCCGCACGGTAATGGCGTGCTGGGTCAGCGAAATATTGGGTCCGACTTCGTAGAACTTCATGGCGTCGAGGCCCGCGGCTTCGTTTTCCGCTCCCTGAATCACTCCGGTCTGTATCGCGTTGTATACCTCGTTGTACGCGATTACGGATGGTTTCGCGCCCAGCGCGGAAAACAGCTGCGTCTGGATTGGCGCGCCCATCACGCGCATGGTGAAGCCGCGCAGCTCGGCGATGTTGCGGATCGGCTTGTTGGCGATGAGGTTGCGCGTGCCGCCGCCATCGTAGCCGATGATCATCACGTCCGCCTTCTTCGAGACGTCGTCGATGATCGGCTGGAACGCGTCCGAATC
>VBCZ01000336.1 GCA_005889025.1 Betaproteobacteria bacterium | reverse complement strand
CGACGCCAAGAACCATGTAGCCCCCGTAGCTGCCTCCCTCGATGACGACACGATCGGCGTCGAGATCGGGTTGGGCGCGGATCCAGTCGAATAACGCGCCGACGTCCTTGACCGAGTCTTCGCGCTTCATGCCGTTGTCCAGCGCGACAAATGTCTTGCCGTAACCTGTCGAGCCGCGCACATTGGGGCGGATCAGCGCGATTCCCAGTTCGTCGACAAAGTAGTTCCAGCGACCGAGAAAGCCGGGTCTCGCCTGACCCTCGGGCCCGCCGTGAATCGACACGATGACCGGCCTTTTGCCGGTGAACCGCTCGCTTGGCTTGGTCAGGAAGCCGCCGATGATGCGCCCATCGAAACTCTTCCACGAAACGGCCTCCGCGCTGCGAAAGCTCGCAGCATCGAGGCCGGGCACTTTGGATTCGGTCCAGCGGTCGACCCGATTGCCGGTGACGTCGATCGAGTAGGCGTCTCCCGGACTCTGCGCGCTCGAAACCGTCACCGCGACATCATGCGAGTTCTGGTGCCATGTCGCGGCGCTGACCGTGCCTGCCGGCAGCGAAGGCCTCGGCAGCGCACGACGAGTGTCCGCATCGTAGAGCCGCAGCACGCCGGTGCCACCTTCGTTGGCGATGACCGCAAGCGTGCGCCCGTCCGGCGAGAGCGCGACATCTTCGACGTCCCAGTCGCCACCTTCGCCAAAATAGTCGAGCTTGCCGGTCGCGAGATCGAGATACGCGAGCCTGCGGAACTCGCCGTCACGGTCGGTCGACAGAAACAGGCCTTTGCCATCGCGTGAAAAATTGAGATTTGTCGAGGCGATGGTTTGAGTGCGCGCATCCCCTTCGGTGGGCAGGACGCGGCGCCTTGCTCCGCTTGCCAGGTCCATCACCCACACATAGGTTTCGTTGACCGACTTGAATTCGATGAGAGCCAGCCGCTTGTCGTCGAAGGAAAACGTAAAGTCGCCCCAGCCGGTTCCAGGCAACTTGGCAAGCTTTCGCGTTTTCGCCGGTTCCAGCGGGTCAAGCAAGGATAATTCGAGCTCGGGATTTTCCCGCTTACCGGTCGCGTCCACATCGGTCGTCGCCAGCAGCAGCAAGTCGCGAGCGTGGGTGAATCCGTGAGCGTCGTTCTTGCGGCGCGCATCGGTCAACAATACCGGTGTCGCATCGGGAGAATCGAGGCGATAGACCTGACGTTGCTCGTCGCCGCTCGTATCGCGCGAAAAAATGAGCATGCCCGGCTTCCTGGCGTAGTAGGCACCAAAGCGCACCGGATCGGGAAATGCGGTCAGTTGCTTCGGCTCGCTTCCGGCGGCAGAGACGAGATGGAGCTGCGTCACATTGCCTGCGCGGCGCGCGACAACCAGCTCGCGCTTTTCCGGATGCCAGCTCACGACCGTCGTCGGCTTGAATTCGGTGTAGCGCGCGACCCGGGCCGCGAGCTCCGCCGGGATCGAAGGAATGCCTTCGGCTTTCAGGTTGGCATTTGGCGTCACTACGTCCGCAGCCGCAAGCGACAGCGGAGCCAAGGCGAGGGCCGTAAAAAGCAATAGCGTTGAGCGGGCGTGATTCATGGGTAGACGACGCGATCTTTTGGTAGCTCGAGGAACCGGCATTGTAATGGCCGGTTGGCAGTCGCGGGATAACAACCGAATATGTCGACACGGGCAACGGCTGCCCCGTCGCCGCTGCCCGCCATGGGGGCACGTCGGGGATGCGGATCCCGCCATCGTCTAGAATCGCGACATGTCGATGCCCTCCTCCGTCGCTGCCGCTGCTGACGATGCCGAACGCTGGATCGAGGCAACTTATCGCGTCCGTGCCACGGCCGCGGCGATCGACGCTCGCGCGCAGGCGATAGCGCTCGAGCAAAGCGTCGAGGCGCCGCTGGCGGCGGTGGGCGACGCTCGGGTTCTCAACGAGGTTGTCGCTCGGGTCGGCGGCGTCGTGCCTGCCGGCCCCGACGCGTTCCATGTGACGATACGTCTAGCGGTCGAGACGACAGGGTTCGAAGCCGGGCAGCTGTTGAACATGCTTTTCGGCAACACATCGCTACAGGACGATGTTTCGCTTGCCGATGCAGAATTTCCACCGAACTTCGGCACGCATTTCCGCGGTCCGCGCTTCGGCATCGGCGGCATGCGGGACATCACCGGCGCGCAGGGGCGACCGCTGACGTGCTCGGCGCTCAAGCCGCAGGGGATGTCAGCGCCACAGCTCGCCTCCATCGCTCGCACGTTCGCCCTCGCAGGCATCGATGTCGTCAAGGACGATCACGGTCTTGCCGACCAAGCCGCCGCTCCTTTCGCGGAGCGCGTGCGGTATGTGCAGCGGGCCGTGGACGACGCCAACCGCGAGACGGGTGGGCGGTGCGTTTATGCCCCCAGCCTCACCGGCCATTACGGTCAGATCCGGGAGCGGATCGCCCAAGCCCGCGCACAGGGGGTGCGCATGTTTCTGATCGCTCCCCTGGTGAGCGGCGTTTCGAATCTTGCGGACTTGGTTCGCGATGCCGGGGTACCGATCATCGCGCATCCGGCATTGGCTGGAGCGGCGCGCATCGCTGCACCGTTGCTCATGGGCAAGCTGTTCCGCTTGTTCGGCGCAGACGCGACCATCTTCCCCAACGCCGGCGGGCGGTTCAGCTTCACGCCGAAAACCTGCACCGACATCGCCGACGCGGCCCGCGCGCCTTGGCACGGTCTGGCGCCGATGTTACCCGTGCCGGCAGGCGGAATGACGGTGGAACGCGTGCCGGAGATGCGCGAGCGCTTCGGTAACGATACGATGTTCTTGATCGGCGGCAGCCTGCTGGCCGCGCGCACGCGCATTTGCAATGACCGCCGGCGATTACCGCTGGGATGCGGTCGAGGTCCTGCAGTACAAAGAGCAAGGCAAGACGTCGTTCCGCGATGTGACGCGCCAAACCCTGTTTCGGAGGCCGGACATGCGCGGCGAGCTGCGCTATTTCGAAATCGCGGCGGCGGGCCATTCGACGCTCGAACGGCACGCCCACGCGCATGCGGTGATGGTGCTGCGGGGCGCCGGCAAGGCGCTTGTGGGTGAAGATGTTTTTTCGGTCAAAAACTTCGATCTCGTGACCGTGCCGCCGCTCACGTGGCACCAGTTTCGCGCGGACCCCGGCTCACCGCTGGGATTCCTGTGCATGGTCGATGCCGAGCGCGACAAGCCGCAGCTTCCGGACGATCGTGAGCTCGAACGGCTGCGTGCGATCCCTACCGTCGCGGCTTTTCTCGCGGGGACGCACAGCTAGATCACATTGGAAGGTTGACGCCCGCAGAAAAGTGGGGTGATTGACACACCGGGTGCATCAACTATCGGCTTTAAACCGGCGCCAGCTTGAAGTTTGCCGCTCGTTTTGGCAGGATGGTGCGAAGTCAGCTTGCCAATTCAATGTTTCTTAACTTGGAGGCACTCATGCCGGCTCGTTCTATCGCGTCGCTTACGATTGCTTTCGGGATGGTCTCGATCCCGGTAAAGCTGTATGCCGCCACGCAGGGAATGGCAGGTATTTCGTTCAATTTACTGCACCGCGGCTGTGGGTCGAGGTTAAAGCAACAATATCTGTGTGCCCGCGAGGGCGTCGTGGTGGAGCGCGCGGATATGGTCAAGGGCTACGAGTTCACGAAGGACCAATACGTGACGTTCACGCCGGACGAGCTCAAGGCGCTGGAAGAGAAAGGCACACAGACCGTCGAGATAAGTGAATTCGTGCCGTCCGACAGCATCGATCCGATTTACTACGACAAGGCTTATCGGACGTTACGCGGCACGCGGAAAGCAATATATCGTCCAGCTGAGGCCCGTGCCCGGTGGCCTGGTGATGCAGCAACTGCTCTATGCGCCGGAGGTTCGCCCTATCACTGAGATCGAGATCGAGGACGCACCGGTGCGCGACACCGAGCTCGCTTTGGCGAAACAGCTCATCAGCCAGATGTCGTCCAAGCAGTTCGATCCAAGCCTTTACCAGGACGATGTCACCAAACGGATCGAAGAAGCCATTCAGCGGAAGGTCGAGGGGGAGGAGATTGCCATATCCCCGAGCACTCCCGAAGCAGGCGCACAAGTCATCGACCTGATGGAAGCCCTGCGTGCCAGCCTCGCGAAGACAGCTTCCAAGGCCCCTCGTGCCAAGGCAGTTGTCGAAGAACCCGAGGCTCCCCGTGAGCTCAAGTCGGGGCAGCGCAAGCCGCCAAAAAAGATCGCCGCCGAGCCCGAGACGCGGCGCAGAGTCGGCAAGCGCTAGCGACGCGGTTTCGCGGTGGCTCAAGGCTATTCACTCCGCGAGGTCGGCAAGTTACTCGGGATTTCCCGCGCCGTTTTGTGCGGGCTGGTCGATGCCGGTTTCGTCTCCCCGGCTCGTGGCTCGCGACGCGAATACCGCTTTTCATTCCACGATCTCATCGTCTTGCGTGCCGCTCAAGGCCTGCGCGAGGCGAAACTGCCGGCGGCGCGCATTCTTCGCTCGCTGCGGCGCCTGCGCGCCCAGCTACCCGATCGAGTACCGCTGTCCGGGCTGCACATCGAGGCAGTGGGAGATTCGGTGGTCGTGAGCGAGGGGCAAACCCAGTGGCGGCCCGATGACGGTCAATACATCTACAGGTTCCAGGTCGATTCTCTTTCAGGCGGGATTACTTTCTTAAGCCCTCCGGGGCCCGCTCCGTCCGTGTCGGACAGCCAATGGTTTGCGAAGGGGTGGGAACAGGAAACCA
>VBCZ01000335.1 GCA_005889025.1 Betaproteobacteria bacterium | reverse complement strand
GCTATCGCCGGACGCACCATCCACACCTATCACACCGAAGGCGCAGGCGGGGGACACGCGCCCGACATCATCCGCGCGTGCGGCGAACCCAACGTCCTTCCCTCATCGACCAATCCGACCCGGCCGTACACCGTCAATACCATCGACGAGCACCTCGATATGCTGATGGTTTGCCATCATCTCGATGCCGCGATTGCCGAAGATATCGCCTTCGCGGAATCGCGCATACGCCGGGAGACCATCGCGGCCGAGGACATCCTGCACGACCTCGGCGCCTTCTCCATGCTCTCCTCCGACTCGCAGGCGATGGGCCGCGTCGGCGAGGTCATCATCCGCACCTGGCAGACGGCGCACAAGATGAAGATGCAGCGAGGCAAGCTCGCCGAAGATCGCTCGCAGCACGACAATTTCCGCGTCAAGCGCTACATCGCCAAATACACCATCAATCCGGCGATCGCGCACGGCATCTCGCATGTCGTCGGATCGCTCGAGCCGGGGAAGCTCGCCGATCTCGTCGTCTGGAAGCCGGCCTTCTTCGGGGTCAAGCCCGCATTGATCCTCAAAGGCGGAATGATCGCCGCGGCGGCGATGGGCGACCCCAACGCATCGATTCCCACGCCGCAGCCGGTGCATTACCGGCCGATGTTCGCAGCGTTCGGGAAAGCCCTTTCGACGTCGATCACGTTTGTCTCCAAGGCAGCGCTTGAGAATCCTGCCGTGCGCGATCTCGGTCTGGCCAGGCCGCTGGTCGCCGTGGAGAACACGCGTCGCATCGGCAAGCGCGACATGAAGCTCAACGATGCGACCCCAGCGATCCATGTCGATCCGGAAACGTACGAGGTCAAGGCGGATGGACGGATCCTGACCTGCGAACCCGCCGCCGTGCTGCCGATGGCACAGCGCTATTTTCTGTTCTAGGACCGGAAACGAATCTGCTGGAACGCGCACCATGATCATCGTCCAGAAGCGAAGCGCGCCGCGCGAACCCGCCGACGTCGATCTGGTGCTGCCTTTCGAGCAGCGCCAGAAAAGCCGCTTGCGCACGGTTCTAGCCACCGGTGAGGAAGTCGGCTTGTTTCTCGAGCGCGGCGCAATATTGCGCGACGGGGACTGTCTCGAGTCGGATGATGGGCGCATCGTGCGCGTGGTTGCCGCAGACGAAACTCTGATGGAAGTTCGCACCGCCGATGCGGAGCTGCTGGCGCGGGGCGCCTACCATCTCGGAAACCGCCACACTCCTGTGCAGATCGGTATGAACTGGTTGCGCTTTGCCGCCGATCGCGTACTCGCCGAAATGCTCTCCGGCCTGGGCCTGACAGCGCAGACGCTGTCGATGCCATTCGAACCCGAGGCGGGCGCATATGCCGCGTCGGGACGAGCCGCGATGAGCAGCGCGCGCAGCGGAGAATCCGTTCTCGCTCTGGTGCGACTGCTCCACCTCGCGAGTCCGACTTTGCCCATCGGGGCGTACAGCTACTCGCAAGGGCTCGAATGGGTTGTCGACGCGAACGTTGTGCACGACGGTGCAACCGCCGAGCGATGGATGGGCGACGTGCTGGAGTGCGTGATCGCTCATGGCGAGGCGCCGGCGGCGTGGCGAATGCTGCAATCATCCGCGGGCTCGGAATGGGATCGATTCCGCGAGTGGAATACCTGGTTTCTTGTTTCGCGCGAAACCGCCGAGCTGCGCGCGGAAACCGCGCAAATGGGCGCGGCCTTGTTCAAGCTCGCAGTCGAGCTCGAGTTGATCGATGCACCCACGCTATCGGACTTGGGGGAAGCACAGACGTGGACGCTGCCGGCCGCGTACGCCCTCGCATCGCGCGGTTTTGGCATCGATGCCACCGCCGCGCTCACGGCGTACCTGTGGTCGCCGGCCAACGCTTGCTGCGTAACCTGGGCCAGCGCATCCCTGCCGTCGTCAATATCGCGCAAACGACTTCGGACGAGGACGTCACAAGCTTCGCGCCCGGGCTCGCCATCGCGTCGTCGCGTCACGAGACGCAATACACCCGCATTTTTCGATCGTGACGACGCAAGCACTGTAACGACAGGCCGCCCATGAAAATATCGCAACCGCTGCGCGTCGGCATCGGCGGTCCTGTCGGGTCCGGCAAGACGGCGCTGACACTCTCGCTCTGCCTTGCCTTGCGCGACCGCTTGCAGCTCGCGGTCGTCACCAACGACATCTACACCGAGGAGGACGCGCAGTTCCTGGTGCGAAGTCAGGCGCTGCCCGCGGAGCGCATCATCGGCGTGGAGACTGGCGGCTGCCCGCACACGGCGATCCGCGAAGACGCGTCGATCAACCTCGAAGCGGTCGAGCGGCTTGCCAACCGCTTCGGCGATCTCGATGTCGTGTTCGTCGAAAGCGGGGGCGACAACCTGGCGGCGACATTCTCGCCCGAGCTCTCCGACCTCACGCTGTACGTGATCG
>VBCZ01000334.1 GCA_005889025.1 Betaproteobacteria bacterium | reverse complement strand
CCCCGTAGCCAGTCCTGCGGCGGCCGGCGCCGACGCGAGCAAAGCAGCCGGCGTCGGCACGCCAAAAGCAGATACGAGCAAGGCGGCTCCTCGAGCCGCGACGTCACCCGCGCCGAAGGATGGGGCGGCCGCCGCGCCCGAGGCTTCGCGGACCATCGCCGCACCGGCCCCGGCGCGCTCCACGCCGCCCGCGGCAGCGGCTCAACCGAACCGATGGCAACAGATGGCCGAGGCCATGGCACAGTGCCAGCGCGAGGACTTCTTCACTCGCGTCGGCTGCGAGCAGCGGGTCGGGAGGAGATTCTGCGAAGGGTACTGGGGAGCGGTGCCGCAATGTCCGGCCGGCGCTCCAAAGGAGACGGCGCAGTAGCGGCTACGTCTCTCGCCGAATGGAGCATCGCCAGCAGAGAGCCCATGTCCGACACCGAAATCCATAACGGCAAACGTGTCTTGGTGCGTTTCGCGGTTGAGGCCTTCGGTTTCACCGCCACGCGACCATGAAGGCTTCGACCGGGAGTTCGTCACCGCCGCGTCAACCCGCGGCAACATTCGATGCCAATCTCGTCGACGATTTGGTCGCGGCCAATCGCATTCTTTTCGACCAGGGGGTCGTCGACGGTTTCGGGCATGTCAGCGCGCGCAGCGACCACAATCGCGCTCGGTTCCTTTTATCGCGCAGCATGGCGCCGGGATTGGTCAAGCCCGACGACATCATGGAATTCGATGAGGATGCACAGCCGGTCGAGCCGCGGGAGCGCGCCGTATATCTGGAGCGTTTCATCCACAGCGAGATCTACAAGGCGCGACCCGACGTCAACGCCGTCGTGCACAGCCATTCTCCCGCGGTGATTCCTTTCGGGGTCACCAATGTGCTTCTGCGTCCCCTGTTTCATATCGCCGGCTTTCTTGGCCAAGGCGCCCCGGTCTTCGAGATCCGCGATGTGGCCGGCACGGCCACCGACCTGCTCATTCGCGACGCCGCGCTCGGTGCGTCATTGGCCACAACGCTGGCAGACAGGCCGGTCGCGCTGATGCGAGGGCACGGCTCGGTGGCGGTCGGGATCTCGCTGCAGCAGGCCGTTTTTCGCGCGATCTACACCGAGATCAATGCGAGGCTGCAATCCGAGGCCATGCGATTGGGGATAGTGAACTTTCTTACTCCGGAAGAGGCAGCGCGCGCAGCGTCGACCAACGATGCCGTGTTGGCGCGTCCGTGGGATCTATGGAAGCGCAAGGCAATGCAAAACGCCGGCGCATGAACGCCTCCCCGGCCGCATCCCTGCTGAAGCATACAGCTCTAGCCCGATAACGCCCGCGCGAATCCAAGTGGGGTTCTCGGAGACGGCAGACCGGGATTATGCCATTATCATAGTCGGCTCTCCCGGACGAAAAGACCAAGACCTCTCCGATGGGCTCGACATGAAGTGTCAGATCTGCGGATGCGCCCCCGTCCCGGGCGCGAAACTTTGCCTCGACTGCCGCGCGGCGCGAAAGCGCGCGTTCGACGCGACGGTAACGCAGCCGCTGCTTGCGGCTGCCGGCGCGCGCCGCCGATCCTACGCGTCACCGCGCTTGCTCAAACCCGGTCGATCATTGCCTGACGCTTCGCGCCGGGCGGCGAAGCAGGCGCAAGCGGCGAATGGGACGTCGCCACCCGACGCCGTATCGACGAGACGATGGCCCTTCGCTGGCGCCGGACTTGCAATCTTGTTGGTGGCCGGGACGTACGTCACGCAACGTTTCGACGCCACGGAAGTATCGACGCAGTCGACGCCGGAACAATCGGCGCGCGAGGCGCTGATCTCAACGCAAGTCCAGTCTTCGGCGAGACTGAATCCGACCGCAACGCCGACAGTGGCGCAGACATCCTCTTCTGGTGCACCGATGGCGACCGGAAATCCGTCCTTTCAAGCTGCGCCATCGATGTCCCCCGCGCGCACCGAGGCACCCAGGCGGCACAGTCTCCGCGCACGTCCCGCGCCGGCGGTCGCATTGGCGGCGGCTCCCGAACCGCCGCCTGTGGTTCAACCCGCCGCTGAACCGGCGGCTCTACCGGTTGCGCGTGAAGCGCCGCGTCCGGACCCGTGGCAGCAGATGGACGACGCGCTGGCTCGTTGCACGCGCGACGACATGTCCGGACGGTTGATGTGCGAGCAGCGCGTCCGCTTGCAACACTGTGACGGGCGCTGGGGTCAGGTACCGCAGTGCGCGAGCATTCCGTACATCGAACACGGCGGATAGGCCGATCTCTTCGGCCTCGGCGACGGGTGCTAGCCGCGGCCCACGAATGGCATTTTGGTCGCCATCACGGTCATGAATTGAACGTTTGCTTCCAGCGGCAGGCTCGCCATATAGACGACCGCGCTGGCGACATGCGCGACATCCATTAACGGCTCGACTGCAACCGAACCGTTGGCCTGCGGCACGCCCTTGGCCATTCGCGCCGCCAGCTCGGTGTGCGCGTTGCCGATGTCGATCTGGCCGCACGCGATATCGTATTTCCTGCCGTCGAGCGATGTCGATTTGGTCAGCCCCGTGATAGCGTGCTTGGTCGACGTATACGGCGCCGAATTGGGTCGAGGCGCATGCGCCGAGATCGAGCCATTGTTGATGATGCGACCGCCCATCGGTTGCTGAGCCTTCATCAGTTTGAACGCCTGCTGCGTGCATAGGAACACGCCGGTCAGGTTGGTGTCGACCACGCTCTTCCATTGCTCGACCGTGAGGTCTTCGAGGTTGACGCCGGGAGCGCCGACGCCGGCGTTGTTGAACAGCAGGTCCAGGCGTCCGAATTGCTCATGGGCGGTCTTGAACAGCGCGACGACCGACGCGGGATCGCCGACATTGGTTGGAACGACTAGAGCGCGAGATGCGGCGTTGCCCGCTTCGGCGCGGGTCTGCTCGAGCGCGTCCTTGCGCCTTCCTGCCAGCGCGACGGAATAGTCCGCCTTCAGCAGCGCAAGCGCGACGGCGCGACCGATGCCGCTCCCGGCTCCGGTAACAATGGCGTTTCTGGACGACGTAGCCATAGATCGATCACTCCTGGCGATGTGCAACTCGAAAGGTTCGAATGCGGTGTCCGCCTTTGGTCCGCGGCACCGCTGCAGCGTGCGCGTTCAAAGACTTTCCGGCCCGAACGGGCGAGGCAGCAGCTCGGCCAGCGAGTGGCGTTGCTCTGCGGCCTCGATGTCGGTGAAACAGATTACCAGCGCGTCGCGACCGAATTCAGCAAGAACCTGACGGCAAGCGCCACACGGGGTCGTCGCCTGCGGTGTCTTAGTGTAGACGGCGACCGCGACGATCTTGCGCGCTCCACGGGCGACCGCATGGAATATGGCGTTCCGTTCAGCGCAGATCGACAGGCCAAAAGACGCGTTTTCAATGTTCGCGCCGCTGTAGATTTCTCCTTTGTCGGTGAGCACCGCAGCGCCGACAGCAAAACGGGAATATGGAGCGTAAGCATTTCTGGCCGCATCGCGCGCCTGTTGCCTCAGGGCCTCGACGAGAGCGACCGGGAGATTCATTGAAACGGATTTCCCGAAAGCCGGCGCTAGTCGAAGGTGACGGGCGCCTGGCGCTGCCGGTTGACGTGAAGCTGGAAAACATCGGGCCTCGCATAGTGTCCCGCGACATCGATGCGCCGCTTTGCCGCGACCACGGCGTCGATCGAGACGTCGGCGTAGAGAATGCCGGTCTCTCTACGCATCGGTCCGGCAACGATCTTGCCTCCCGGCGCGACGACGACCGAGTCTCCGTCGTTGATCCATTCATCAGCGTCCGGGTAGAGCGCGTCCCTCGAGGGAAAGTCCGCGGGCAGGTCGCTCGCGCGAAGCACCGTTCCGCTGCCGATCACCCAGCAGCAACCCTCGCGCGCGATATGCTGCAGCGTCCCGATCCAGTCATCGCCGCTGTCGTAGGTCGGCGCGATATAGAGCTCGATGCCTTGCGCGTACAGCGCGAAGCGCGCGAGCGGCATGTAGCTTTCCCAGCATATGAGCACACCGACGCGGCCGCACGGCGTGTCGACGACGTTGACGCTAGACCCGTCGCCGAAGCCCCATACGGTGCGCTCTACATTGGTCGGCATGAGCTTGCGATGCTTCGCGATGATGGCGCCGTCTGTACCGACTAGAACGACAGCGTTGTAGAGCGTGCCGCGACTCGTGTCGTGGTCGCGTTCGTCGATGCCGCAAACAACGGAGACCTTGTTCCTTTTAGCGGCCTCGCACAACGGCGTCAGATCGCCGCGCGAGACGTCGACCGCGTTGCTGACCAACCGCGAGTGCAGCTTGGCAATAATCGCTGCGTCGGTGCCGGGACGCAGGCGCCAGATCCAGACAGGATAGCCCGGGATGAAAGTTTCCGGGAATACGACGAGCTCGGCACCGGACCGTGATGCTTCGTCGACGGCATCCACGGCGTCGCGCATCGTCCGCTCCCGGTCGAGCAGCGATGGCGCCTTCTGGATTACTGCGATCCTGCTCATGCGCCTCCGCGTCGAAAAGTGGACGAGCCCACGCGAGACAAATCACGAAGCCGGGTGGAATTTACACGAAGATGCAGTCTACGCGATTTTCTTTGCGGAGGCGGCAGAGCCGGCGCCGGCTTTGCTACCATTTACCCGGGATGCCGCCGCCAGATCGTGTGCTGCGCGGAATGGCGTCCATTGCCAAATGCGACGCGAACGCCTGGACTTATCGCGATGCCCACCCAACCCACCGGCCACGCTCCTCCGTCATCCTATTCGACGGCCTCGCCCGAAACAGTCATGACGACGAGAGAAGCATTTCTGCGGGTGTTTCCGGGCGTCATGGTGGCGATGTTTCTTGCCGCGGCGGACCAGACCATCCTTGCCAGCGCGCTGCCGACCATAGCCAGTTCTTTGGGCGGGCTCGCCGATATATCGTGGGTCGTCGTGGCCTATCTTCTGGCGGCAACCATTGCGGCGCCGCTCTACGGTCATCTGGGGGACCGGTTCGGGCGGCGGCGCATGCTGCTCGCGGCGCTGGCCGTTTTTACCCTGGCGTCGCTCGCCTGCGCGCTTGCTCCCTCGCTGCTATTGCTGATCTGCGCACGCGCGGTTCAAGGCTTGGGCGGCGGAGGTCTGATGACGCTCGCCCAGGCGCTCATCGGAGAGCACGTCTCGCCGCGGGAGCGCGGACGCTTCTCCGGATACTTCGCCACGGTCTTCGCGCTCGCCAGCACGTCGGGTCCAGTGCTCGGTGCGTATCTCACCGAGCACTTGAGCTGGCGCGCGGTCTTTGCGGTCAACCTGCCGCTCGGCGTGATTGCGGCAGGCCTTGCCTTGCGTGTGCCGCAGGCGCCCATCGTTCGCGCCGGAAAATTTAGGCCCGACATCGTGGGCGCGCTGCTTTTTTCATTGGCCACACTCGCGCTGCTTTTCGCACTGTCATCAGGCGGTCATCGCTTCGCGTGGCTTTCATGGGAGTTTGCCGTGCTGGCAGCGGCGGCACTGACCGGTTACGCATTGCTGGTTCGCTGGGAACGGCGCGCGGCGGATCCTGTGATTCCGATCCGTTTCCTCGCCGTCCCCGCGATCATCCGGTCGGATGCACTGGTCGTGTGCTTTGCCGCGGCGTTGTTTTCGACGATCCTCTACCTGCCGCTTTACCTTCAGCTCGGCCGCGGTCTGGGCATCGGCCAATCGGGTTTGCTGCTCCTGCCGATCACCCTGTCGATGGTCACCGCGTCGGCGGTCACCGGCAGGCTGGTCACGCGCACCGGACATGTCACGATATTTCCGCAGCTCGGCTTAGGCCTCGCAACGGTCACATACCTCGCGCTTGCTGCCTCGCTGACGGTGGCGCCGACCTCGGTCGTTCTTGCGCTGACTGTGGCGATTGGAATCGGACTGGGCATGGTCATGCCACCGACGCAAGTCACTGTGCAACTCGCCGCGGGGCGCGCTTCGCTGGGCGCCGCGACGGCGTCGATTTCCCTGTCACGCGCAGTCGGTGGCGCGGCGGGCGTCGCCGTCGCCGGTGCGATACTGTTTGCCTTGATCGGAAGCGGTGGGGGGCTCAGCGCGGTAGGCTTTCGCCAGATTATGGAAGGTGGACCCGCCTACGTGGGCTTGCTTTCCCCAAACGAGCGAGCCGCGCTGGCCGCGCATCTCGATCACGCGTATCGCGTGGTGTTCCTCGTCATTGCGGGCGTGACCGCCGTGGGCGCTTTCATCGCGCGCACGATTCCTCCGCCTGACTGGTCGCAGCGTGGCGACAGCGCGGACAATGCGCATTGACAAGCATCGCGTCCGGGCATAAAAAGGGAATCGGCTGCGCTGCATCCGGCCGCCGCTCAGATCTGCCGCAGCTTGCGTACCTTCGACTCAAATTCGCACGCTCATTTTACCGACTTCAGCATCGACACCGGAGCGCGACCGAAAGCGCAGCGTAGTGATTTTGGGGCGGCTCGTCGCCGTCACGCGTAGCCGTAGCCGTAATTGCACTTTCACTGGAGGAATAACGTGGCCAAAGCAAAAAGCGGGAAAAGCAAGAAATCTCTCGGGAGCGAAAGCGTTTACCGCATCACCGAGCTCGTCGGAACCAGCAAGGTTTCATGGGAAGACGCCGCAAGGCGTGCGGTTGAGACCGCGGCCGGAACATTGCGGGACCTGCGCGTCGCGGATATTGTTCAGCTCGATGTAAAGGTCGACAGCGGCAAAGTCGTGGCTTATCGCGCCAAGGTGGCGCTGTCATTCAAGTACGAGCCCTGATCAGGCCCGCAACGCGCGCCTTGCATCGGCGAGGCGCGCCGAAGCCGGTCATCCGGTTCGAGCGCGCACCCCTAACGCTTGGTGAAGCGAGCATACCTCCGCGTCAGTACCCCGCTCGCGCGGGCGTGGCCGGCCGTGGCGCCGCGGCGACCGGCGCACCGCCCGAAGGAGGCGCTGCTGCCGATGCCTGACGCGACGTCGCACCGCCCGCGCCCCGGCCTTGTCGGTTGTGGCGACAAATCGGGAACACTGATCGGCTTCGATCATCAGCAGAAACTCGCCGCGCTGGCGCAGCGCCGCACGCTCCGCAGACCCGCGATCGCTCAAGTCGACCGGCGGGGAAGTGTCGCGGTAGACGACGTTGTCGTTCCGATCGAGGACGATGTGGCAGGTCATCGCGCCGGCGGCCGCAGCGGCGCAGGCCAGCGCGGCCGCTGAAAACAGCACGAAAACACGAATTGGATGCATGGGACTCCTTTAACAGGTGGTTCATCCTAGACCCGCCCGGATGCGAGCGCAACCGCAGTTGTAGCAGACGTGATGCAACAAACAATGGAGCTCCCCGCGAAGTGCAAGGGATGACGCGATTACTGAGCCTTGTGCAAGTGAGTGACAACCACTTGCACCACGAAATTTCCCCTCGCCCGCTTGCGGGAGAGCGGGAAGGGGTGAGGGGAGAATCGTCACGCATTTTTCCGAGGCTCGTTAACTCGAGGTGCTACGAGCCGGCATGGGGAGACGCGATCAGTTTCGTGAGCTCGCCGCTGGCGATAAGCCCTTCCAGATCGCTTGCTCCGCCGATTAAGACGCCGCGAACGAATATCATCGGAAACGTGGGCCAGCCGGTCCACATCTTCAAGGCATTGCGGCGGCGCCATTCGCTGAGATAGCTTCCGTATTCGAGGTACGCGAACGGAATCGCCCGTTGCGCGAGCGTCTTGCGCGCCTGTCGCACGTGGGGATTCTGTTTCATGCCCACGACCACCACGTCATTGCCGGCCACGGCCGATTCGACCTCTCGCACGATTTCGCCGTGACTGCGTGCGATTTTTTCTCTGATCGCGGCGTGGATGCGCGCCTCATCCAGAACCTTGCGGCTCATGCCCGGTACCCTCGATCGGCCTCGCGCTTCATAACTACCTCGGCATCGAGCGGATCGATACAGGCCCCGCCGCGAGCTTAAGCCGCTCTCCGGTATCGACGAGCTTGCCGTCGCGAACGGCGTACACCGCGAGCGCGCGCTCGACGTCGAATTGCACGATGACGGTCTTGCTGTCCTGGCTGAAGACCACGCCCTGCGCCGCTTCGCCGCCCGTGAGCTCGTTGACCTTGCTCGCCGAGCCGTCCTTGATCTCGAACAGGATCAGCTTGCCGAGCTTGTTGCGCCCGACGTTGTCGGTGGTGAGATTCGAACCCGCCATGCAGGAGGCGACGATCCATCGTCCGTCGGGTGAGATCGCCACGCCTTCGGGCGTCGACGGCACCGATATCTGCTGCACTGCGCGAAACGGCCGCTTGGAAACGTCGACTAGCGTGACGACATCGGCATCGCCGACCGTGCGCCCCTGCAGTCCGAGCATACCCGTGACTCCGGTGTTGCCGATCACCGCCCACTTTCCGTCGGCCGAGATGTCGACCGCGTACGGCGTCACGCCGGTGGAAATTTTCTCGTTGGTGAGCTTGACGCCGGCGGCGTCGACGCTCAGAACCGCCGCGCCATTTTCGTCGCGCTGCGCGACGATGGCGGCTTTGCCGTCATGCGTGAAGGAAATGCCCGACAGGCGTTTCTCACCGACTTTCACCTGGTCGATGAGCCGCACATTCTTCCCCTCGATGGCGAGCACCTTGACTGTTCCGTCGTGTCCCGCGGCGAGCAGCATGGTCCCTTCGCGGTTGATGCTGAGCCCATTGGTATGAGCGCCGACGTCGACCTTGCCGATGAGCTTGGGTGGCGAGGATTCGATGTCCACGAGCTGCACGAAGCTGTCGAACAGTTCTTTTTTCGCCGCGTAGTCGTAACGCGTCGGCGCCGCAACGACTGCGAGCTTGCCGTCGGGCGTCACGGCGACCGCCTGCGGCGGACCCGCCACCGTATGCTCGAGTCCTTCGACCGTTCCCTTGATGACAGGAGGGAACTGCGACGCGTCGATGACGACCAGGCTATCGGAAGGCGCTGGCTCGGGATAGGTCGCGCGACCCTCGACGCGAACGAACTTACCGTCCTGCGCCGACACGATGATGTCCGCGCACATGCCAGCTGCGGCCGCAAAGAGGCCAAGGCAGAGCAATGACGTGGAAACGATACTCGATCGAACCGAACGCATGGTGTCCTCCGTGCTGTTGCCAGTTATGGTCGACAGGGATCGCGGCGAGGGGCGGCGAGGTGCGTGTACGAAACGCATCTTATGGGGCCTTCGCGCATCATAGCAAGCGCGGCGATCGCGGTCATTCTGGCCGATCGCTAGCCCTTGCCTTGCAGCGATTCGCGATCGTATCCGGCAACGCGTTTGTAGCTGTCCGAAAGCGCGGCAAGCTCGTGCGGGCTGATCACGTCATCGACACAGGCGAACGGCCGGTCACCCGTGCGTAGGAACACTTCACGCAGAATCGCATCCGGCGGATCGGTGCGATTGGCCCTTACCACGGCGGACGTCATGGCGAGCCGCGCGGCTTCGTACGCCTTGAGCGCCTCGGCAGGATCGGCGTGCGCCGACAGCGCATCCGCCAGCGCGCGGGCGTCGAGAATGGCCTGTCCCGCACCGTTCGATCCGCGAGGAACCATCGGGTGCGCGGCGTCGCCGAGCAGAGTCACGCGTCCGCGGGTCCACCACGGAAGCGGATCCTGATCGATCATCGGGAATTCGAGTATGGAGTCGGCCGCGCGAATGAACGCCGGAACATCGAGCCAGTCAAAATGCCAATCCTCATACGGGCCGATGAAGTCGGCAAGTTTGCCTGGGCGGTTCCAATCGCGTTGTTCGTGTTTCGGCGTCGCCAGCTCCGCTACCCAATTAACCAGCTGCCGGCCCTCGGCGTCGACGCGATCGCGAATCGGGTAAATCACCATCTTGCCGGTGGCGAGCCAACCGGCGCGAATCATGCTAGCGCCGGATAATATTGGTTCCCACACGCTTACCCCGCGCCACATGTTGATCCCCGAATACAAAGGCTCGCCTTCGTCAGGGTGCAGTTGCTTGCGAACGACCGAGTGCAACCCGTCGCATGCGATCAAAACGTCGCCTCGCTGCGAAGGCAGCGCCTTGCCCGTCGAGGTGCTTGCGAATTGAACGTCCACGCTCGCATCCCTATGCGCAAAGCCCATGCACTTCCAGCCGGTGCGAAGCCGGTCGGCGCCGACACGCGCATTGAATGCGTCGACCAGCACCGACTGGAGATCACCGCGATGAATCGAGAACTGCGGCCACTCGTAGCCCGCGTAGCGACCGGCAGGCTCGCTATAGATGCGCTGACCAAAGCGGTTGAAAAAGACCGACTCACGCGTGGTCACCGCGACGCCCGCCAGCGCATCCTCGAGTCCGAGCCGGCACAGCTCCCTGGTCGCGTGCGGCAGTATGTTGATGCCGACGCCGACCGGCTTGATCTCGCTGGCCGCCTCGTAGACGCGCGATGCGATGCCGGCCCGGTGCAAGGTCAATGCCAGGGTCAGGCCACCGATACCGCCGCCTACGATGATCGCTTCCATGCGCGTAGTCGTTCGTGCCAGCAGGACGTTGATAATGACAGGGTCGGCATCGGGTGCACGAGTATTGCACAGGCGCCGCAACGACAGCGGCCGCTCGGCTCGTCCAGGCTATCGCGTCGACGCCGTTTTGCTCTAGACTTTGGGAGTCCGGCGAAGAACTGTCGCAGGCGACGACGTTGGTCGCCTGATTCACATAAGGAGCGGACAATGGCGAGCTTTCGATTACCGCTTTTTGCGCTGTGCCTGTGGACAGCGGCGTCGCCAGCTGCCATGGCCGCAAGCGCGCAGCCGGCGTATTTCGACGTGGTCCGCGGCGCACACCCGCACGACGTCGCGG
>VBCZ01000333.1 GCA_005889025.1 Betaproteobacteria bacterium | reverse complement strand
CAGAAATTCGTGAACCCAGGGCTGATCGGACCGCATCAGCTTATCGAGCGTTGCGACGGTGATTTTCTTGTCGACCAGCACGGCTACCCGCTGGCAGACGGTGAACAGCGTGGTGAGATCGTGGGTGACGATCACGACGGTGATGCCTAGGCTTTGGTTGAGCCGCTGAATCAAGGCGTCGATGCCGCTCGCAATGAGCGGATCGAGGTCGGAAGTCGGCTCGTCGAGAAACAGAATGCGCGGATCGAGCGCGAGCGCCCTTGCAAGCGCGGCACGCTTGACCATGCCGCCGGAGAGCTCGGAGGGAAATTTGATGCCGTTGTCGGCCGACAAGCCGGCAAGCGCGAGCTTCATCGCCGCGATTCTTTCCTGTTGTTCGCGCGGCAGATCGGTATGCTCGCGTATCGGAAGCATTATGTTCTGCGCGACCGAGAGCGACGAAAACAACGCGCCTTGCTGGAACAGCACGCCGATGAGCGAAGCTTTTTCCGCCGGGCCGACGGTATCGATGCGCTTGCCGTTCAAGAGAACCTGGCCCGCATTCGGCCGATGCAGCCCGGTGAGGGTCTTGAGCAGAACCGATTTGCCGGATCCCGATCCACCCGCGATGCCGATGATCTCGCCGGGCAGGATGTCGAGGCTGACCCTGTCGTGCACTTCCTGTTTGCCGAAGCGGTTGACGATGTCTCGCGCGGAAAGAATCGGCGCTGCGCGACCTGGCGTCCGTGTCTTCATATGCCGAGCTTCTCGAACAGGACGGAGAACAACGCGTCGAGCACGATGACCACGAAGATCGACTTGACGACGGCGCGGGTGGTCTGCTGGCCGACGCTTTCCGCCGAGCCCCGCACCCTGAGGCCGTGCATGCAGCCGATGACCGCGATCAGGAACCCGAAGATCGGCGCCTTGACGAGGCCGACGAACAGGTCGCTGGCGTCGACCGCGTGGCGCACCCGATCCACGTATTGCAGAGGCGAGACATCGAGGAGAAACCTGGAGATCATCGCCCCGCCGAACAATCCCATGATATCGGAGAAGAACGTCAGCAGCGGCAGGGTGATGACAAGGGCGATCAGCCGCGGGACCACCAGCATCTCCATCGTATCCATGCCCATCACATTGAGCGCATCGACTTCGTCGCGCGACTTCATCACGCCGATCTCGGCGGCGAAAGCCGAGCCGGAGCGTCCGGCGACCATGATGGCCGTGATGAGGACGCCCATTTCGCGCAACATCGACACCGCCACCAGGTTGATGGTGAAGTCCTCGCCGCCGTACGGACGCAGTTGAGCCACGCCCTGGTAGCCGATGACGATGCTGATCATGATGGCCATCAGTCCGATGATCGGGAGCGCATGGATGCCTGTCTCCTCGATGTGGCGTGAAATCGAAGGCAGCCGCAGGCCGCGCGGGTGAATCAGCGCGTCGCCGATTGCACTGACTGCGCGTCCGACGAAAGTGATGATATCGACGCTGTCATGCCAGGCGTCGTCGGCGCCTTTGCCCAGCTGGATGATGACCTGCTGCCATCTCGGGATGGATACCTGTTTCGGCAGCGGCTTGGTCTCGAGGCCGCACACCAGATCGAGCAGCGCCCGATGCTCGGCGCCGATGCCGGTCAACTCGATGCCTCTATCGCGAAGGCCGCACAGGAACAACGCGCCGGGCGTGTCGAGGTTACTCAGGTCGCTCAAGTCGATTACGCCGGACTTTCGCTTCTTGGGCCAATGGGCGAAAGATCTTTCCGCTTCGGTGAGCGTGCGGATGTCGAGCGCGCCGTGAAGCGCTGCGGAAGTGCCTTCGTCGCTTACGGCGACGGTCAAGGAGGATGGCGCGGCGGATGGTGAATGCATGATCGCATCGATGGCGGTGGGTGATTCGCGCGGGCTGGGTGCCGATAAAGGCTCCGTTTGATACCTTGGATTCCCGGACAGCTGGGAAGATTCCCCGGGCAACGATCAAGCCGGGCGCTTACACCTGCGAGCGCGCCCAGTCGATGGAGCGGCACCATAACGCGCACTCGTGTCGCACCCCTTCTGGCGATTTTGTGCAACACAGCCAGGCTTTTAGCCTGGACTTCAGTCAGCGAGCTTGGCCATCGCCAGGGGCAGCAGGTGCCGAGCTGGATGATGGGTTCTCCTTGCGCCAAACCATCGATCGTCGAACGCGCTCGTAGCCGCTGGGATGGTCGTAGAACACGAATTCCTCCAGCGGTCCCGGATGAAGCTTGCGGTAGGTCGACAGGCGCATCGACGCCATCGCAAACCCTTCCGGCTCGCGCGCGGCGTTCAGACCGAAGGCATCGGCCTCGGCTTCGACCGTGCGGACGATGGTGTTGTCGAGCGGCATCATGAAAAATGAAATCACCAAATAAATCGCGAGCATCAACGGCAGCGCCGCGGGATCGGCGCGGTCTCGAAGCCCGAGCTTCGCTCCCCAGCGGGTCAGCGCGCGGTCGAACAGGAGATGCACGACAAACAGAGCGATCCCGACGACCAGCGTCGAATACACCGCGAGCATGAACGCGTGATTCAGGACGTAATGTCCGATCTCATGACCAAGCACGGCCTTGATCTCGGGCAGCGACGTCCTGTTGAGCAGATTGTCGTTCAAGCTCAAACGCGCGACGCCGAGAAGGCCCGAGACGTTGGCGCTGATCCGCTTGGTCTGCTTCGACGCATCGAACCATGCGATGTGCGCGGTCGGAACTTCGTTGGCGCGGGCGAGGGAATAGACGGCATCGCGGACGGGGCCTTCGGACAGTGGCTTGTAGTCGTTGAATAGCGGGGCGATGAAGACCGGCGCAACGAGATCGAGGAAGAGGGAGAACGCAAACACGAGCCCGATGGCCCACGCCCACCACCGGGCGCCGGCCCGGCGGATCGCGGTATAGAAAATTGCGATCGCGACCGTGCCGAGGACGAACGTGGCGGCGAGCGCGATCAAGGCTTCGCGCAGCCACCCGCCCAAGCTCAGGTTCGACAAGCCGTATTGATGCTCGCGCCAGTAGTCGGCGTAAAGCGACAACGGCAATTGCAGGATAAAGTTCGCGACCAGAAACAGCGCGGCGTAGACCATGACGTTGAGCCAGCGCGTCCGCGTGACGCGTTCCGCGATGTTGCGCATGCGCACCGACCATCCTGAGAGCAGCAGCAGGGCCATCGCGCCGACGCCGTAGAGCAGCTTCCACAGCCGCAGCCAGTAGCCGCCTTCGAAATAGGCGTCGGAGCTCGCGCGCTGCTCCGGCGAAAGCAGGTCGAGCCACGCTTGGGTCGCACGATCGACGTCGAAGCCCGGGACCGGTTTCGCCGCGTCGGGTACATGCAGCCCGGGCGGCAGATCGCGAACGATCGCGGAGTCGGCAAGCGCATCCGAACCGCACGTCAGCCCGACGAAGAGGACGCAGATCAGTAGTAACGCTATTCGCATATCCGGCTCGTGCGCAATCGTGGTGGCAGCCGCGATCACGGCATTGCAGCATGCAGACGTGCTCCGATTGATATATTAACGTATGAACTTCTGACGGAAAGACGCGATAGGTTCCGCGAGCGAGCCATGGAATTAGGCACGCACGACCATTCTTCGGCGAATGCATCGAAGCGGCAAACGTTCGCAGCGCTATAATTCCACCCCGTCGCGCGCACAGTGGCGCTTGATGGAGAGACTCCGTGCGGCAACAAGCAGTCTCCGCGCAGCCATTGGTATACGCGGGCAAGATAGTTCTTCTGGCGGCGCTTTATTTCGTCTTGGCCAAGCTTTCGCTGTCGCTCGCGATTCCGCCGGGTTACGCGACGGCCGTATGGCCCCCTGCCGGCCTGGCGCTTGCCGCTGTTCTCCTGGAGGGCAATCGGGCGTGGCCCGGAATCTGGCTCGGCGCCGCTGCGGTCAATTTCACGGTTCAGGCGTCGATGGGCGCCGCGGGGTTGATCGCCACGGGCAACACCCTCGAAGCACTGGCCGGCGCAGCGCTGGTTCGCCACTACATCGGCGTTTCGCGCACCTTTGACCGAGGCGAGGATGTGTTCAAGTTCGTCGCCGTGGGCGCTGCCGCTTCGACCGTTGCGGCAACGACGGGTGTTGCATCGCTTGCGATGCAAGGTGCGATCGCATTGTCCGATCTTGCTGAGAATTGGTGGACCTGGTGGCAAGGCGATACCTCCGCCATTATCGTCATCACGCCATTGCTTCTATGCTGGAGCGTTCGTGATCCCCCGAGGTGGCCTGCCGACAGGAAGATCGAGGCTGCGTTCTTTGCCATTGCGCTGGCAATCGTCGGGTACAGCGTATTTGGAACCGGCGCCGCCGGGCATGACTTCGAACCGCTCCCGTTTGTAACGCTGCCTTTCATCGTTTGGGCCGCATTCCGGTTCGACCAGCGAGGGGTAACCGCGACCATTGCCGCATTGTGCGCGATCGCCATTTCCTACACGGTCGTCGGTCGCGGCCCGTTCTCGTCCAGGCCGGGCAATGTATCGCTCCTGTTTCTGCTCGCGTTCGTCTGCGCGGTGGCGATGACCGGGCTCGTGATAAGCGCAATTGTCGGCGAGCGGCGCCGCACTTTGGAAGCGCTTCACCGCAGCCGTGACGAGCTCGAGGCACGCGTCGCGGCGCGCACGGAAGAGCTTGAGCGAGCCAATAGGTCGCTGCACGAGGAAATAAGACGCATTGAGATGCTCGAGCGTAGCGAACGCCGAATGAACGAGTTCCTTGCGATGCTGGGGCACGAACTGCGAAATCCATTGGCTCCCATTCGAAACGCGCTCGATCTCATGCGGCTCAAGTCCGCCGGCGATTCGACGCACGAGTGGTCTCATGGCATTATCGATCGCCAGGTTTCGCAATTGACCAGGCTCGTTGACGACCTCCTGGATGTCGGCCGAATCACCAGCGGCAAGATAGCGCTGCAAAAAGAGGCCGTGGAGGTCAATGCCACGGTCATTCGCGCCGTGGAGGTGTGCCGTCCGCTGGCCGATGTCCGGGGACATGCGCTCGAGGTGCTGCTCGCGCACGAGCCGCTTTTGATCGAGGGCGACCCGGTTCGCCTGTCGCAGATCGTGGTCAACCTCTTGAGCAACGCGGTCAAGTACACGAGCGACGGCGGCAAGATCCAGGTTTCCGTTGCAAGGGAAGACGACGACTGGGCCGCTGTTCGCGTCAAGGACAATGGCATCGGCATGTCGGCGAGCCTGATTCCGACGATTTTCGACCTCTTTGTGCAAGGGGAGCGCTCGCTGGCCCGTACCGAAGGGGGCCTCGGTGTCGGGCTGACCGTCGTTAAACAGCTAGTCCACATGCACGGCGGATCGGTCGTCGCGCAAAGCAGCGGCCCTGGCATGGGAAGCGAGTTCGTCGTGCGGCTGCCCATCCTGACGCAGAGGCCGTCCACGAGCGGACCTGTTTCTCGCCAGGAGCCACCACTGTCACGGCCGAGACGGCGGGTGTTGATCGTCGACGACAACCACGACTCGGCGGATTCGCTCGCAGCAGTCCTGCGCGCACTCGACCACGACGTGCGGACGCTCTACGAAGGCGCCGCCGTGAGCGCGGTCGCGGAGGAGTTTCAACCGCAAATAGTCCTCCTGGACATCGGCCTCCCGGGAATGAATGGCTATGAAATCGCCAGACAATTGCGCAAGTCCGCGAAGCTGCGAAGCGCTATTCTGGTGGCATTGACAGGCTACGGCAGGGACGAGGATCGCGAGCTGGCTCGCGAGGCTGGATTCGATCACCACCTGGTGAAGCCTCTCGAGCCGGAAGTCCTCGAGAGGATCATCGAGTCAACCATCGGTTAGGCCGCTCATTTTGCTAGCTTCGTGGCATCAGGTCCGACTGTGATGTAACAATGGTCAAGTTTGAACAATGAAAATATCCATCCTCGACGATTATCACGATACGCTGCGCACGCTTCGATGCTTCAGCAAGCTCGAAGGCCATGACGTCACGATCTGGAACGATCACGTTCAGGACGTCGACTCGCTGGCCGAGCGCCTGCGCGACGCCGAGGTGCTGGTGCTGATACGGGAACGCACCCAGATCAGGGCGCCGCTGCTGGAGCGCTTGAAGAACCTGCGCTTGATCAGCCAGCGCAGTGTGTATCCGCACATCGACATCGACGCCTGCACTCGGCTCGGCATCATCGTCTCCTCCAACCAGCACGCGGGAACGCCGTCGTATGCCGCGGCGGAGCTGACATGGGGCCTGGTCCTGGCGGCGATGCGTCAGATTCCGCAGCAGGTGTCGGCGCTCAAGGCAGGGAGGTGGCAGATCGGCGTCGGCAATACGCTTCGTGACAAGACGCTGGGCATCTACGGCTACGGCAGGATCGGCAGCGTCGTTGCAGGTTACGGCAAGGCGTTCGGGATGAAGGTGCTGGTGTGGGCGCGCGAGTCGTCGCTCGCGCGTGCGCGCGCCGACAGATACGCGGTTGCGCGCAGCAAAGAGGCATTTTTCGAGAGATGCGACGTCATCTCGTTGCACATGCGGCTGGTCGATGCGACCCGGGGCATCGTCACTGCGGCCGATCTGGCGCGAATGAAGCCGACTGCGCTGCTGGTCAACACCAGCCGCGCGCCGCTGATCGAGCCTGGCGCGCTGGTAACCGCATTACGCGCGGGCCGGCCCGGCATGGCGGCGCTCGACGTGTACGAGTAAGAGCCGTTGCTTGACACGGCGCATCCTCTGCTGAACATGGACAACGTCGTGTGCACGCCGCACATCGGCTACGTTTCGCGCGATGAATACGAAGTGCAGTTTGCGGACATCTTCGACCAGATCACCGCGTACGCCGCCGGCAATCCGATCAATGTCGTCAATCCCGAAGTGCTGCGAGCCCCACGCGAGCGGCGCTAGGGTGGTGGATCATGGATTCGACATTATTTTTGCCGTCATTCCCGCCCTTCGACTACGCTCAGAGCCTGCCCTGAGCTTGCCGAGGGGGCAGGCTCCAGCGGGAATCCAAGTATCTTTCTGCAACATCACTGGGTGCCCGCGTTCGCGGGGACGAGGATTGCTGGAATATCAGTCGACATTCTGACTCGGGACCTTAGCTGCCAACGCGTATTGGAGGATGCGAAATGAATTCTTTGCACAGCGCCGTGCTTGCGCTGGCGCTCGCCATTTGGGCGCCGCTCTCCCCGGCGCAACCGGCGTACCCCGCGAAACCAATTCATATGATCGTTCCGCTGGCGGCCGGCAGCGCGGTCGACAACGCCATGCGGATCGTCACCGAGCGCATGTCGACGAACCTGGGGCAAGGAATCGTCATCGAGAACCAGCCCGGCGCGGCGGGATTGATCGGCGCGGAGCGCGTGGCAAAAGCGGCTCCCGACGGCTACACGATCGGCGGTTTCAACGACAGCATAATGACTATGCTCCCCAATCTATACGCGAAGCTGGTGGCTTCGAGCGAATCGCCGTACCGCAGTGCTGCGGACCTGATTGCCGCCGCCAAAGCAGATCCACGCCGGATCAACTACGGCTCGGGCGGCAACGGCAGTCCACAGCATGTGGCGATGGAGCTCTTCGCGTCCACCGCGGGGATCTCGCTCACGCACGTGCCCTACAAAGGCGCGACGCAGGCCGCGGTCGGTGTCGCCGCGGCAGAAGTGCCGGTCGCGTTTCAGGGGCTCGCCACAGTCTCGGGGCTCGCCAAGAGCGGCAAGTTGCGCATCATCGGCGTGACGACGGCGCAGCGGCTGCCGCAGTTTCCCGACGTGCCGACCGTGTCGGAGTCGGGACTGCCCGGCTTCGAGTTCAATTCCTGGGCGACCGTTGTCGCGCCCGCGGGAACACCCAGGGACATCGTTGCGCGCCTCAACGCGGAGATCGTCAAGGCGTTGGCGGCGCCGGACGTGCGCGAGAAGTTGCTTGCTCAGGGACTCACGCCGCGCGGCTCGACCGCGGAGGAGCTGCGGCAGGCCACGCGGGATCAGCTGGCGCGCTACGCCACGCTCATGAAGCAGGCGGGAATAAAGATCGAGTGAACGGCCGCGGCGTGGCCCGGATCTGTCACGGTCCGGTCACTCGCGGGGCCGTCTTATAATGGCGGGCACTGCAAGCTAAGCATCGGAGGCGTCATGGTTGACATGAGATTCTTTGTTTCAGCGACTTGCGGGGTCGCGTTGGTCGCCGGCATCACGGCGGCGCACGCGCAAAGCTCGGTTGACCCGGCGCCCGCGCGGATCGACCCTTTCGCGCCGGCGACGGTCTATCCGGGCGTGCGCGAGTATCGCTGGGACTTCCATTTTCCGGTCATGACCCTCGATCAAAGAGAGATCGTGGTCGACGTGCCGGAAACTGTCGTTCACTCCAGGCGGTTGAACTACCAGGCAGTGGATATGAAGACCGAGCGGCGCAAACTCTGGTCGATCCCGGAGTTCAGCTGCAAGTATCCTGACCTGATGCTGCCCAACCAGTGCCGCACGGTCTCGCGCAGCGTCTATGCCGACTTGCCGGTCCTAGTGTCGCGGCAGCGGCGCATCGACATCGATGCGCCGGAATGGCGCTGGGTAAAGGAATCGTTCCCTGCGGTCATCCCGCATTGGCGGTGGGTCGACAGGCCACTCACCGTCAGTGTGCCGACGATCGTGACGGAGAAGCCTTAAGCCGTCCTCGATCGAGGCCGGCGGAGCATGCGGGCGACGATTGCGAAGTCGCTTCCCACGACATCAACTCGCGCCGTGCGCTGCGATCACATGCGCCACACACGCCGTGAGCTTCTTGGCGTAAGGCACGTGAAGGAATTCATTGGGCCCGTGCGCATTGGCGTGCGGTCCAAGAACCCCGGTGATCAGGAACTGCGCGTCGGGAAAATGCTTGCCGAGCATGGCCATGAACGGAATCGTTCCTCCTTCGCCCATGGCGGCGGCGGGCTTGTCATAGAACCGCAATGAGGCCTCGTTCAGCGCGCGGGTAAGCCACGCCGCGGTCGGCGGCGCATTCCAGCCGGTGGCGCTGGATTCGACCTCGAAGTCCACGACTGCGTTATAGGGCGGGTCCGATTCGAGCAGTTTCTTCAGCACGCGCCCGGCGTGGTCTCCATCGACCGTGGGCGGGAGCCGCAGCGATAACTTGAGCGATGTCTGCGGTCGCAGCACGTTGCCCGCATCCGCGGTCGGCATCAGCCCGTCGGCGCCCGTGATCGACAGCGCGGGGCGCCACGTCCGATTGAGCAGCGCTTCGGTGTGGCCGACGACCATCGGCAGCGTCTTGCCCGCAAACGGATATTTGCCGATGACCATGTCGCCCAGGATGGCCGCGGCGCGCTTCGCCTGCTCCTCCCGTTCCGCAGGGATCGGTGCGTTGAAGTCGGCTGGCAGCAGCGCGCCCGTCGCTGCGTCTTCTATTCGGTCGAGCAGCGTGCGGGCGATCCGGAACGACGATGGCACGATGCCGCTGGCGTCGCCCGAATGCACGCCCTCGGTCAGCACTTCGACCTTCAATATTCCGCCCGCCAGCCCGCGCAGCGAGGTCGTCGCCCACAGCCGCTCGTAATCGCCGCAACCCGAATCGAGGCCGACCACGAAATCGACGCGGCCCATGCGCGGGGCGAGAGCATCCAGATACGCCGGCAGATCGTAGCTGCCGGATTCCTCGCAGGTCTCGATCATTCCGACGCAGCGCGCATGCGCGATGCCCTGCGCCTGGAGCGCGCCGATCGCCGAGAGCGCGGCGAACACGGCGTAACCGTCGTCGGCGCTTCCGCGCCCGTACAGCTTGCCGTCCTCGAACAACGGGTCCCAAGGTCCGAAGCCGGCGCGCCACCCCGTCATCTCCGGCTGCTTGTCGAGATGACCGTACAGCAGCACCGTGCGGTCCCCTGTGCCGGGAACATCGAAATAGAGCAGGGGCGTGCGATCGGGCAGCCGAACGATCTCCACCTCGAGCCCGCGCACGCGCTGTTTCTTCACCCACGCTTCTGCGAGGCGAGTGACGCGCTCGATGTGACCGTGGGCTTTCCACTGCGGATCGAAATGCGGCGACTTGGCCGGGATGCGAACGTATTCGGTGAGCTGCGCAACGATATCGTCGTGCCACTGCGCGGAGACGGCGGAAAGAAGGGCTGGAGAATTCATTCAAAGCGCCTTGATTGGTTTTCTCGACTGGAATGGAAAAGCCGCGGCCGTCCGCCGCAATCGTAGTATCGCTCGCAGCCTGCTCGCAACGTCATGCCATCGTGTGTTGCGTTTTGCTGATGAGCTTACTTT
>VBCZ01000332.1 GCA_005889025.1 Betaproteobacteria bacterium | reverse complement strand
ACTCGCTCAGGAACGCCGCATCCCAATCCGGGATGTGCATGTCCAGGAGCAGCCTGCTGTATCGCGGCAGGCGCTGGCTCAAGACAACATCGGCAAGTCGGGGTTGTCGGGGCCGAAGTGCTTCAGCATGACCAGCGACTCGGTGGCGCTCGCATTGGAAATGGTCACGCCCGTCGTGGCCGCGCTCTCAGTCACGAAAAACTCGTCGTTGGTGAGCTCGCCAAAGCGTATTACCGAGGGCGTATCGATCTTGTGAACGCCAAGCGCGCCATAGCCTTCGAGCAGGATCAGCCCGTAAGCCGCCGAGTCCACGACGGTCGCCGTGCGTCCGGGCAGCAGCGTCAGCTCCTTTGCGCTGAACGCGCGCGACTTGTAGGAGACCCACTTCTCGAAATAACCGTTCGATCGCGTTTGCATCTCGTCTCGGGTGGCATCCCAATCGATCAGGTCCACCAGGAAGTCGACATCGCCCTTCCTGTCCTCGGGCACGTCCTTCCACAGCAACGACTCTGACACCAATTGGTTGCCCGTCAATGACTCGTACATCGCGAAGACATCGGATGCATTTTGAGGCTCGTAAGTGCACAAGCTGCCCGGCGCATGCAATATGCCCGGTGGCACGTCCCATCCCGTTCCGACTTGAAGCGGGTAAGCCGCCGAGAGAAAGGTAATCTGATTGTCGCCCTTGCTGAAATTGATCAGCGCGCGCCGCAATTGGTCCTTGGTCGTGCCGGGCACGAGCCCGAAGAAGGTGTACGGAAACATTCCGCGGTGGTTGTTGACCTGAGCGGGGAAGTAATAGGACTCGGGCTTGCCGACGCGGTCGACCAGCCTGGCGTGCGCATCGCGGTGATGGATGTGAAAGGGCAATGCCGCGAGGTTGTCGAAAAACTTCGAGAACATCGGCCAGTTGGCGTAGTCCCGCCAGATCCGCTCGCCGACAATGTCGGACTTGAGTTCCTGGATGGCATCGCGCAGCAACATCTTTGCGGAATTCGGACCCGCGTCCACGACGATTTGGCTCAAGCCTTCGTTTACGCCGGTGAGCGGTCCGTTGTCTGCGGGCGTGGTCGAGGCGAACCATCGTTCATCGATGCCGCCGCGCGCGCCGCCGAGCACGTAGTAATCGTCCGGGTGCAATTTTATTCGCCGGCCGGGGACGCAGAAGGAGCGCGGCACCCAATTGGGCGCGAGCCGGAGCACGCCATGGCCGGCTTCCAGGGCACGTTCGGCGAGGGACTTGACGCTTTCTTGAGTCATAGTCAGTTCCGAAAGCGAGTTGGATGGGACGAACGGGTGGCGAGCCGCTGATGGGGCGAGCGGATCGAGCGAGCCGCTAAGCCGACCTCGTCAAGCCTTCCTCCTCGAGAACAGGAGCTACGATTACCTCGATGCCGGCAGATCGGTAGATCTCGAGATCTGCCGCAGCCGCCCCGTCGTCGGTGACCAGCACGGCGATCCGCTCGAGGCCGCAGACGATCATCGACGAGCGCTTGCGGAGCTTGCTCGCGTCGGCCATGACGATCACCTTGTCGGCCCGCTTCAGCAGCCGGGTTTGGGCGCGCGCAATCAAAGGATCGGTTTCCATCACGCCGAGTCGGTTGATGCCCAGACAGCCGGTGAACAGCTTGCTCGCTGAGAAATTCTCGCTCGCGTCGCCATCGAAGGGGCTGAGGATTATTTGCTGCTCCCGGTAATACGTTCCTCCCGGGAGGGTGATCCGATTGCGGCTGGTCTCCACCAGCTTCGCGGCGATCGGAAAGGAATTGGTCAGGATGTCGAGATCCGTCGGGGGCAGGAATTCAACCATTCCAAACGTCGTCGATCCGCCGCCGATGATGATGCTGTCTCCAGCTTCGATGAGTTTTGCCGCTGCGCGCGCGATGGCGCGCTTTTGCGGCGCGTTAAATCCCAGACTGAGGTTGAACGGCACGCCGACCAGCCGGGCTTCATGACGGGGTCGGATAGCCTCCGCACCGCCGCGGATGCGACGCAGCTGGCCCTGCTCAGCCAATGCGTTGATGTCTCTGCGAATGGTGGCGTCCGACGCGCTTAGCAATTCCACCAGCTGCGCCATACTGATGATGGAGTGCTCATCGACCAGTTTGAGGATGAGCCGGTGACGTTCGCGTTCGAGCACGGTTTCTCCCGCCCGGCGCCGCACATCCTCCTCAACGCGGTGCGGGGCCCTGGAAGACGCCATTTGAGCACTTATGCACGATTTTGACAATTGATGGTGGGAGGTGCTACATAGCTTCCTCGAGCGCTCCAGCGCCGGCCGACGATCCGAGCGAAATGGCTGACCTGGGCGACTCGAATGCGTCACGGGAGCAGCCCATGGAAATCGTTCGGTCCCCGGAGCAGGATGAGGACCTCGCCATGCTTCAGTCCCGCTGGGACGATGCGGCTGCCGCGCATCTCGGCCCCGCAGAATTGCTGCGTTATCGATCCAACCTGCTCGGTTCGGATAAGCGGATCACCAATTTCGGAGGCGGCAACACCTCGTCCAAAATCCGCATGCACGATCCGCTGAGCGGCGAAGAGGTGAGTGTCCTCTGGGTCAAAGGCTCGGGCGGTGATCTCGGCACCATGACGCTCGAGGGTTTTGCGACGCTCTATCTCGACAAGTTGCGCGCATTGCAGAGGCTCTACAAGGGCCCGCGCACGGAGGACGAGATGGTCAGGCTGTACGAGCACTGCGTCTTCAACTTGAATCCTCGTGCGCCGAGCATCGATACGCCTCTTCACGGGCTCGTCGATCGCAAATGCATCGACCACATGCACCCGGACGCGGTGATCGCGATCGCCGCTTGCAAGGACAGCGGCTCACTGACCAGCGAGATCTACGGCGACGAGATCGGGTGGCTCTCCTGGATCCGACCCGGATTCGAATTGGGCATGCGCCTCAAGCGATTCGCGGACGAGAACCCTGCGGCCAAGGGGGTCGTGCTCGAAGGGCACGGACTGATCACCTGGGGTGAGAGCGACAAGGAATGCTACGAAACGACGCTCGCGACCATCAACCGGGCGACCGTGTGGCTCGCGAGGCGAAGCGGCACGCAGCATCCGTTCGGTCGCATTGCGGTCGAACCGCTCTCGCAAGACCAGCGCCGCGAAGTGGCGGCTGCGGTGATGCCGAGGATTCGCGGGCTGATTTCCGGGACGCACCGCAAAGTGGGTCATTTCGATGACAGTCCGGCGGTGCTCGAATTCGTATCGCGCCAGGCCCTGCACAAGCTGGCCGCCCTCGGCACCTCCTGTCCCGATCACTTCTTGCGCACCAAGATCCGTCCGCTGGTGCTGCCGTTCGAGCCGCCAAGGGAATCCGTTGACGACCTGCTCAGACGCCTTTCCTCCGCCATCGAAGGATATCGGACGGAATACGTTGCCTATTACGAGCGCTGCAAGCGCGCCGACTCGTCGGCGATGCGTGACCCGAACGCGGTCGTCTACCTCGTTCCGGGGGTCGGGATGTTCACCTTCGCGGCCGACAAGGCCACCGCGAGAATCTGCGCGGAGTTCTACGTCAATGCGATCAATGTGATGCGCGAATCGTCACGCGTGTCGACCTACTGCGGACTCGCCGAGCAGGAAGCATTCGATATCGAGTACTGGCTGCTCGAGGAAGCGAAATTGCAGCGCATGCCGAAGCCCCGGGCTCTTGCCGGGCGCATTGCACTGATTACGGGTGGCGCCGGCGGTATCGGGCTCGCCTGCGCGCAGCGCATGATCGACGATGGCGCCTGCGTGGTCATTGCCGACATCGATCGCGAGGCCCTCGATGAGGCGCATACGGTGATCGAACGCCGTTACGGTGCCGATGCGGTGCGGGCCGTGTGGCTCGATGTTGCCGACGAGGACACCGTCTCGGCGGCATTTAACGATATGGCGTGGCAGTTTGGCGGAATGGATATCTGTGTTTCGAATGCCGGCATTGCCTCAGCCGCACCGATCGACGAAACCAGCCTCGCCTTGTGGCAGCGAAACATGGACGTCCTGTCGACCGGCTACTTCCTGGTCAGCCGCGAAGCGGTGAAGCTCATGAAGGCCCAGGAAATGGGCGGCGCGATCGTTTTTGTCGGATCGAAGAATGCGTTGGCGGCATCACCGGGAGCGGCGGCGTACTGCACAGCCAAAGCCTCGGAGCTGCATCTGGCCCGCTGCCTTGCGCTGGAGTGTGCACCGTTCGGCATCCGCGTCAACGTTGTCAATCCCGATGCGGTGCTGCGCGGTTCGCGTATCTGGCAGGGCGAGTGGGGCGAACAGCGGGCCGCGCAGTACAAGACGACTCCGGAGGATCTGGAGGCGATGTATCGGGATCGAAGCCTGCTCAAGCGCAGTGTGTATCCCGAGGACGTTGCCGAAGCAATTGCGTTCTTAGCTTCCGACCGCGCGGCCAAGTCCACCGGCAATATCCTCAATGTCGACGCCGGGCACGCCCCGGCCTTCACTCGCTGATGCTTCAGCGCGAATCTCATGAATAGGCCGAACGGCCCCGCCAGAGTAAATGCCGCATTCATCAGCGAAGCGAACGCTCCGCTTCTCAGAGACTTGCAGGCGGACTATGCGGCGTTGGGCAGCCGGCTCGCCCGCGACGGCGTGGAAATCGATCGCATCACCGATGCGGTGGCGCATTTTGCAGTGGCGCTTCCGTCGTGGGGTGTCGGCACCGGAGGAACCCGCTTTGCCCGGTTTCCGGGTCCTGGAGAGCCCGCCAGCGTTTTCGACAAGATGGACGATTGTGCGGTCGTCCACCGCCTCACCGGCGCGACGCCCGCCGTTTCGCTGCATTTCCCCTGGGACAAACCCTCCGACGCAAAGGCTTTGAAGGATTACGCCGACACGCTGGGCTTGCGCTTCGATGCGGTCAATTCCAATACCTTCCAGGATCGGCCCGAGAATCCCCATTCCTACAAGTTCGGCAGCCTTACGCACACCGATCCCGCCGTTCGCGCACAGGCGATCGAGCACAATCTGGATTGCATCTCTCTGGGACGGGAGCTCGGGTCCAAGGCCTTGACGGTCTGGATTGCCGACGGCGCCAACTTTCCAGGCCAGCAGCACATGGCCCGTGCATTCGAGCGCTATCTGGAATCGGTCGCGAAGATTTACGTGGCCTTGCCCGATAACTGGAACATGCTGCTCGAGCACAAGTTCTACGAGCCGGCGTTTTACGCGACGGTGATCCAGGACTGGGGAAGCTCGCTGATGGCGGCGCGGGAACTGGGACCGAAGGCGCGATGCCTCGTGGACCTCGGCCATCATGCGCCCAACGTCAACATCGAGATGATCGTGTGCCGTCTGATTCATGCGCGGCGGCTCGGTGGTTTCCACTTCAACGATTCGAAGTATGGCGACGACGATCTGGACGCCGGCTCGATCCATCCGTATCGGCTATTCCTCATATTCAACGAGCTGGCCGATGCGCAGTGGCGCAACGTCTCCGACTTCCACCCCGCGCACATGCTCGATCAATCGCACAATGTCACCGATCCGATCGAGAGTCTCGTATCCAGTGCAGGCGAGTTGCAGCGGGCTTGGGCTCAGGCGTTGCTCGTAGACCGAGAAGCTCTGGCGGGATTCCAGGAATCCAACGATGCGCTCATGGCATCGCAAACGCTGAAGCGTGCGTTCACCACCGATGTGTCGCCCATCCTCGCTCAGGCCCGCAACAGCATCGGCGCAGCCATCGATCCGCTCGCAGCTTATCGTTCGAGCGGATATCGGAAGGCGTGCGCGGAATCCCGGCCGCTGCCGCGAAGAGCAGGAAGCGGCATCGTATGAGACGCCGGTGTCCGCTTGAGAGGTCCTGATCGGAAATGCATAAATTTGATTAGGCTTGATGGGTATTGAGTATCACGTGGTATATTGGGCGCCAAATCCGGGGCTGATCAGTCAATGTCGGGGTAGGCATGAAGCATTTCAGCGATGTCATCGAGCAATTTGGGCGGGGACTTTGTCCGCTGCTCTTCCTGATCTCCGCCGGGGCGATTGCCGATCCAGCCCAGCGGAGCGTCATCGACACCCCGAACGCGCCCGCAGCCAAGGGTCCCTACTCGCAAGCGATAAAGTACGGCGATCTCCTCTTCATCGCGGGACAGCTGCCTGTCGATCCCCAGACCAACGAATGGGTCGGAGGAAAGATCGAGGACCAGACGAGGCGAGTGCTGGAAAACATCAAGGCGATCCTCGCCGCGAATGGAATGAAGATGGCA
>VBCZ01000331.1:4113-7095 GCA_005889025.1 Betaproteobacteria bacterium | reverse complement strand
CGAATTCCAGTAGCGCCTATTCGCAAGATTATCGACGCCCAATTGAAGGGCAACGCGCCGGCCGGCGATCCTGGTCACGTAACCGGCACTGGCCGTATACAAGGCGTACCCTGGAATAACCCCTTGGTCTTGGGGATTGACGAAGCGCGTCGAGACCGCACTCGTACCTGCCGTGAGCGTAAGCCCCGCAACCTGCGGGACACGGTAGCTCACGGAAAGATTGGCGAGCCACTTCGGCGTATTTTCCGGTACCAGCCCATTGATCAACGGCTGCAGCGGAGAGTTTTGTACAGACTTCAGCCACTGTATGGCGCCGTTGACGGTCCATTGACGATTGATGTCGTAGCTCACCGTCGATTCCACACCCTTGTAGGCGAGATTGCCGTTATTCTCGAATATCCTGCTCACCGGGTCAGTGACGGCGTTTGCGCGCACGATTTGGAAATAAGATCCGCTGATGGAAAGACCCTTGAAATACGAGTCGCGGATGCCGACCTCCTTCTGTCGCGATATGGCCGACGGCAGGATCACGTTCGGATTGGCGGCGGTGGCCGGAGCCGTAGCGCCGGCTTCCAGGCCTTCCATGTAACTCGCAAACAAGGTCGTCGTGGGGCGGATATCGTAGAGCACGCCATACGCCGGGGTCTGTACGGTCGTGGTATTGGCCGTGATGCCGTTGAGCTCCTTGTCGCGGGTTTGCCGCAGACCGAGCAGGACCTTCCATTGAGGCGTGACGCCGATCGTATCGTAGGCGTATACCCCCGTATCCTTGCTGGACTGCAATGGCAGCGAGGTGAACGCTTTGGTAAAGACCGGGGGATTGAGCTCAATCGGGTCGAAAATGTTCTGTTTTTGAGGCAAGGTCAGATTGTTCTGGCCGGAAGTGTTGGCGTCTCTCTCACTGACTGATGCCCCGATCGTCAAATCGTGCGTGAGGAACCAAGTGGAAAACTTGCCCAGCAACTCGGTCCTCATGAACTTATTGATGTAAACGTTGGTGACCGGCTGAACCGTCACGATCCCCCCAGCTCCAGTCACGATGTCATAGTTACCGATACGGACCGTGAACCGCGAACGTTCCGCATCGGAGCGCCCTGCCTCGGCAAGTACTTTCCAGCCATCGGCAATGATGAAGTCGACGCGTCCCTGCATGTTCGTCGTCTTGGGTGTGTACATGGACCACCTTCCGGACAACAGATTTCTGGGGTTCGGAACCGGAGTGATCGGAACGACCCCGTTGACTGCCGCAAGCAAGCTGATCCCGGCTTGTTCGGGGACATGCTTGCTGTAATGCTCCAGGTCACCCTGGAAGCTCAGTCGGTCGGTGATTCTCCAGTCGGCTCCCACGCTTTCGAAGTCGCCGTGGCCGCCCATATTGTGAACGCCGTTTTCCAAGTGGGTATCCGACGCGTTGACGCGTAATCCAACCTGTTTTTCCGGACCGAATCTCCGGCCTAAATCGATAGTCGCGCCGTATTGCCCGAACGCATTGCCGGCGATTCCGAACGTCGTGACGTCGTGGTCGCCTGCCCGTTTGGTAACCAGGTTGATAATGCCGGCCGGACTGGCAACGCCAAACATCAGCGCATTGGCGCCTTTCAGCGCTTCGACCCGTTCCTTGTCTTCGTTCGGCTTCGTAATCACGCCGGCGGTCGGCAATCCTCCATTGATACGATAATTCGAAAAGAGATTGAGCTTGATGCCGCGAATGTAGATGGAATCGTTCGGGCTGCCTTTCGAGTTTGCGGGCGCAACGCCGGCAACGTTCCTGACCGCCTCGGCATAACCCTCCTGCGAGGTCTCCTCGAGCGCCTTGCCCGAAACCACTGCCTTGGTCATGGGCAACTCCTGTTTGTTGCCCAGCTCCGGCTTGTTGTATTCCTCGATCGGCCTGGCCGCTTCCGCCAGACCGGTGTCCGGGTAGGGGCCGTAAAGAGCTGCCACGCTGGCGATCCGCGGGCGCAACTCATCCCTGATCTTCTCCGCCTGTCTTTGCAGCGCCGGCGGATTTTCAACTCTCCGATAGGGGAAGATCACCGCCAGCGCGCCGATAGGATTGCCCGCGGTATCCTGCAGCTGGACCTTGGATTCGACACGAGCGCCTTGCGCGTCGACTGCGGTATGCGAGACGCCCGTGTTCGTTACTTCGATATCGTTCGCGTCCGCCACCTTGCCAATACGTCCGATGTTCGATGCAACGATCGGCAAATCGGCGCCGCCTTGCGGCGTCTTGGCGTGCAAGGCGAGGACCTCCACCTCCGGATGCCTCGCCAGCGTGTCGTCGACCAGAAACTGCGCGTAGTTGTGGGTCGGCACTCGCGCGTCGAGCTGCGTCTGGTCGAATAAGCTTTCGCCTTCCAAAACCCGCCTGCTTAATTCGTCGCGAATGCTGACTGCCTTCTTTACGAGCGCATCTTCGTCCAACCCGGCGACATAGGGGAAGGTCATTTCGACCGCTCCGATCGCTCGGCGATTGACGTCGAACAACTGGACCTCGGTCTCGACGTTTTGATCGCCGATGCGGTTGATTTCAACTCGCGGCGCGCCCGTCTTGAATACCTCGACGTCGTCAGGATCCGATTTGTGGCCAAGGCGCGCGGGATTCTTGGCGGCGATGATCGCCATTTCAGTCGTGCCAGGCGCTGTCGCGTGCAGGTCGAGTTGCAGCAGCTCGGGATGTCTTGACGCCGTCGTATCCACCAGGTACTGGGCGTAGGCCTTGGCCGGAGCCTGCGCCGTCGGCGTCTGCGCGGAGAGCGGAAGCGCAACAACAGCCGCCAGAAAAAGGATTGCTGGACGTATCATGTTTCCCCCTTCATGCATGCTTGATCCGTGCAAACGGCGTGAGACCCTGCCCAACCAGCGTACACCCGACACGGCCGTACGCGGTAGCGCGGTGAGTCCCGGTGGTTACCGTGCAGAGACTAGAAGATGTTCCTGAAACAATCCTGTCGCGATTATGAATTTGCTTTAAGCCTATCG
>VBCZ01000331.1:0-4095 GCA_005889025.1 Betaproteobacteria bacterium | reverse complement strand
CGCCTCGGCCAGTTTCTGGAGCGTGGGCTAAAGGAGTGCACCTATACGGTCAGCTGGGTGCGCACATGCAAGGATGCCCTCGACGCGCTCGCCGAGTCCTCGTACGACGTCATCGTGCTCGACTTGGGGCTGCCCGACGGCGATGGCGTCGACTTGCTCCGGCAATGGCGCGCGAGCGGATTCAACGAGCCCGTGCTCATCCTGAGTGCCCGCGACTCGGTGGAGGACCGCATAAAGGGGCTCAATGTCGGTGCCGATGACTACCTTCCGAAGCCGTTCAGCTTTGAGGAGCTGCTGGCGAGGGTGCGCTCGCTGGTCCGACGGCAATCCGCGGTAAAGCAGGTTCTGCTCGAGCATCGCGGCATCCGCGTCGATCTCTTGAGCCACACGGTTCAGGTCAACGGCCAACCCATCGACCTCACGAGCCGTGAATACGCGCTGCTCGAGATATTCATGCAAAACCCGGGACGCATTCTCACCCGCACGCTCATCTCCAACCTGCTGGATGTCTACATGAGCCGCCTTCGGGCAAAGCTCGAAACATCCGCAAAACCTCTTTTCAAGACCGTCCGGGGCGTGGGCTACCAGCTGCTATGAAGTCGATCGGCTCGCGCATTACGCTCTGGTACGCAGTCACCGTGACCGCCACTCTCGCGTGCCTGTTCCTCGCCGGGTATTACCTGCTCGAAAATCATCTTCTCCATCAGTTGGACGCGCTCAACGAAGCGCAATTCAAACAGCTCAAGTATACCCTCGGCCCGAACTATCAAACCTTGACCCCGCCGACGATCGATGACCGGATCCGCGAAGTGACCGAGTCGGCCTCATCGCTCTTCTACATCGACATGCACGGGCCGATGAGCAACCGTTTCTTCAAGTCTAACAATCTGCGCGGGCAGACGATCCCGGACATCCCCGGCGAACGTGCCTATACGGTCGACATGAACGGCATTGGCGAGTTGCGGGTGAGCGAATTCATCCTTCCTCCCTTCGAGGTTACGGTCGCCACTCCCTTAGCGCCGGTGCGGGACGTGATGACCGGATACCGCAAGGTGTTCCTCGCGTTGCTCGCGGTGACGCTGATCGTGAGCATCGCCATCGGTTTCGCCTTGAGCCAGATCATGCTACGGCCGGTGCGGGTGATCCAGACGACTGCAAACCGCATTCGTTCCGACAACCTGAACGAGAGGATTCCGGTTGGGGACGTGAGGGACGAAATCTCGCAGCTCGCGCGTTTTCTCAACCAGATGTTCGATCGCCTGGAAACCTCGTTCTCCGAAATACGACGCTTCACCGCCGAGGCTTCTCACGAGCTCAAGACCCCACTTTCGCTCGTTCGCCTCCATGCCGAACGCCTGCTGGTCAACGGAGACCTCGAGCCGCCGCAAAAGGAATCGGTGCACGTGCAACTCGAGGAGCTTGCGCGCGTCAACCGGATCATCGACGAGCTCCTCTTCCTTTCGCGCGCCGATGCACAAGCGATCACGGTCGAGATGAAGGAACAGGCGCCGGCAGCTTTCCTGCAAGGCTTCGCGCAGGACGCGAGCGCGCTCGCCGAGCACCATGGACGACGCTTCTCTTATACGCACGATGGGGAAGGAAACGTTGCGTTCGAGGAAAAGCGCATGCGGCAGGTGCTTCTCAACCTGCTCGCAAACGCGCTCAACGCGTCCCCGCCCCAGGGAAACATCACGCTGCATTCCGAGCTGTCCGAGGGCACTTGGCGCATCACCGTCGAAGACGAGGGTCCAGGACTTACACCGGAACAACGCAGCAAGATTTTCGAGCGATTCGTCCGCTTCAATCCTCCCGGCTCGAACGACAGGGGAAGCGGACTCGGGCTGGCGATTTGCCGCAGCATAGTGAAACTGCACCGCGGACGAATTTTCGCGATGGAGCGCGAGAAGGGTCACGGCTTGCGGATGGTCGTCGAAATCCCCGCGATCGCGGCCGCCTAGCGATTCATCGCGGATGCGATCCGGCTGGAAATGCAGTGAATTCCCGCTAGCCTAAGAAAGCCGCGCTGCGCAAAAGATCCTCGACTCGCTTCGCTCGCTCCGAGCCTGCCCTGAGCCTGCCGAAGGGATGACGCATGCGCTTTCCAATCGCGCGCGCACCTCCGTGCCCGCTCCTAGGCGGATGCGTCACTTCCTTGCCAGTGACGTCTGCCAGCGCTTGAGAAACTCCAGCCGCTTGGTCTGATCGAGCCCGGCCAGCAGCTCCTCGTTGACCGCGATCGGCTTCACCGCGCTGCCCAGCTCCTTGGCAAAACCCACCCCCGAAGCCTTGCCGGTAATGTCAGTGCGCACCGAATACAGCTCGGCCTGCTCCGCGGTAATCGTCTGCCCCCGCTTCGACAACAGGTAATCCACCCACAGCCGCCCCGCATTCGGGTTCTTGGCGTTCTTGGCCACGAATACCAGCCGCGACAGCACCAGGTTGTAGTCGCGGGTGAAGGCGATCCCCATCGACGGGTCCTTCTTGGCCCGGGTCAAGGCATACGACCCCAGCACGTTGTAGCCGATCAGGTTCTCCCCCGACGAGACCCGCTCCAGCATGGTCCCGGTCGACGACTGCACCTTGAGACTGCGCTCGCCGAGCGCCTTGACCAGCTCCCAGAACTTCGGATAGAGCTTGGCGTCCTGATTCATGAGCATGAAGCCCACCCCCGACTTCTCCGGGTCGTAGGCGGTCACCTTGTTCTGGTACTTCTCCCCCTTGCTGGTGAGCAGCTTGAGCAGATCATCGTGCGTCTTGGGCACGTCCTCGGCCGGCACCAGCCGCTTGTTGTAGACGATGGCGATCGGCTCGAAGGTCGTCGCATACACCGTGTCCTTCCAGTGCGCCCAGCCCGGCAAGGCAGCCATCTCCGGCGACTTGTATGGCGCCGCCGCCCCGTCCGCGGCCAGCTTCATCTGCAGGTCCATCGACGAGCTCCACACCGCATCGGCCGAGGTCGCATTGGCCGCGTTCTCGCTGATGAACCGGTTATAAACCTCGGTCGAATTGAGGTCCGTGTATTCCACCTTCACCCCAGGAAACGCCGCCTCGAAATCCTTGAGCAGCGGCATCACCAGCTTGGCGTCGGTGGTCGAATAAACCACCACCTTGCCTTCCTTCTTGGCGCCATCGACGATCTTCGCGTAATCCGCCGGATAACCGGCAGGCACCTGCGCCTGCGCGAGCGCGACGCCGATCAAAAGCGAAGCAAACGCCGTCGCAATGCGACCGAAGCTGACCATAGGGAACTTCCTCCTCGTGTTATCGGAATTCCGACGCGCGCAAAAGACGCACCCGCCTCTTCCATCGCGACGCACCGAGTCATCGGGGGTCTCTCGCTGCAATCCTACGCGTCGGTGAGGCTCGCTGGCAAGGTACAAGCCCGATCGAGCCACTGAGCTTTGCGGAGCGGCCGACCAAGATGGGTTGTAGGGCCGAATTCATTCGGCCGCGCTGGTGGAAGAAGCAGCCCGTGCGAATGAATTCGCACCTACGGGCTCGACAAAGCTCAGCCTCACTCCTGCTGCGAGGCGAGGGGAGCATCGTGACGGAAATGGTCGTCAACCATTTCCGTAAGGCTCAGTAGAAAGCGGGGGCACGATACAATACCTGCGCTGGGCGGCGCGAGCCGCCCGGCCTTTTTTGTTCCATACCCCATGATCGAATCCAATCTGCTCACCGCCGCAATTCTCGGCCTGGTCGAAGGCCTCACCGAGTTTCTTCCCGTTTCGTCGACCGGGCATCTCATCGTCTCCGGTTCGTTGCTTCACTACACCGGCGACAAGGCCAAGCTGTTCGAGATCGTGATTCAGGCCGGCGCCATCCTCGCGGTATGCTGGGAGTTCCGTCGAAAGTTCATCGACGTCGCGACCAATCTGTTTACCGACCGCGGCGCGCAGCGCTTTGTGATGAATCTGTTCATCGCGTTTCTTCCGGCGGCAATCCTCGGCCTCGCGTTCGCCAAGGCGATCAAGGCGCACCTGTTCGCGCCGGTTCCGGTCGCTGCGGCATTCATCGTGGGCGCTCTGGTGATCCTGTGGGTGGAGGCGCGTCAGCGCAAGCATCCCGCCGTGGTGCGCATTTCCAGCGTGGACG
>VBCZ01000047.1 GCA_005889025.1 Betaproteobacteria bacterium | reverse complement strand
CACGATGCGGTAATTGAGCCTTTTCGACTTCGACGCCCTGACAGGCTGTTGAAGAAGAATAGACATGCCATTCATGGTCGTGTCATCCCGGCAAGCATCCGCAACAAGGAACCCGCTTGGGGCACAGAAGCCCCCATCTGTGCAGGATCGCGTGGAAACGATTGAATCCTATCTCGACCGGAAATATCGAGAGCTAACGCTCCTCAATAGTTGTCTCGCGTCTCCGCTCGAAGTCCAAAAGCCGGCGTCGATCGGAATCGCGATCGACCGGAAATTTCGCCTAGTGGCTGCCATCAAGGCCGAGCTCTCCTTACAAAGCTGGGCGTTCACCGAAACCGCGTGGTCCTCGACTCGGCGAGCACGATCAGGGCCGTTCGAGTTCAGCTACGGCTACCAGAGAGCTGACCTGCATATTCACGGCCCACCAATCTACCCGGCGCTCTGGTCACCGAGCACAAATATCTTCCAGCACACGATCTACACCGGCTCCGGAATGAGCGCGATGGCTGCACTGCTGACGGCGCTGTCGAGGCAGAGAGGTTCCATCCAGGTTCTTGTTCCGCAGGGATGCTATAGCGAGACCCGCGAGCTCATTGAAAGCTTCGGTGGACTCTTTCGCATTCTGCCTTTGGAAGCCTGGCGCAGCCCTAGCAGACCGAGGGAGGGCATCACGCGCGTCGCGCTGCTGGACTCCAGCATCCCCACCGGCTTTTTTGGATTTCTTCGAATGCCGCCCCATGACATCGATCTTGTGATTTTCGACACGACGTGCCTTTGGCGAAGCTCGGCGCGAATCCAGCGAGTGGTGAACTGGGCCATGCGTTCAATGCTGCCGCTGGCGCTTGTGCGCAGTCACGCTAAGCTCGATTGTCTGGGCATCGAATACGGCCGACTCGGATCGGTGGCGGTCGCCGCGCCCCTTCGGGGCATTCTGTCGGGGCGCCTGGGATGGATAACCGATCTCACGCGCCAAACCGGCGATTCGGTTCGACTGCTCGGTGCCGCGCCGATTCCAGCGAATTTTCCGCCCTTTACAGGCAATTCCCAATTCGAGCGCTGCAGTGTCGCGCGCATCGCAGCGATCATCCGAAACAACAGAAGGATGGCTCGTCTGCTTTCGGCTGAATTGGGCCCGAAGGTTGTTTCGGCATTTCAGCACGGCCTTTATCTGACGTTGACGCCCAGCGGCAACTTGTCCATAGCAAGCGCAAAGCAGCGGGCCGCCGTCCTGTGCGAGAGGCTCTTATCGTCCGCGCTTCCCGTTTCACACGCGGGCTCCTTCGGATTCGATTTCGTTGCCATCGAGTGGTTCGCCGATTCGTCCTCGCGTCGCAATGTTGTTCGTGTCGCTGCATCCGATATCCCGTTGGCTCTCATCGACCAGATCGCCGAGGAACTCGCTAGGGAATGGATAGGCCTCGAACTGACAATGAAGCGCTCGTCGCACGCAATCCGAAACTCGAACACGTTCGCCTGACGGGCTCGGATACGATACCCATTCATGAATCTACCCGGGGAACGTGAGTGCTGTTGGATGGCGGGCGCTCCGGAAACGGGATATCCGGCTTTCAGGAAATCGGCCAGCTCGGACGTAGCCATCGTCGGCGGCGGGATTGTCGGACTGACGACGGCGTATGTTCTCGCGCAGGCCGGCGTATCTGTCGCGGTACTCGAAGCAAGAAAGATCGGACGTCAGGTAACAGGCCGCTCGACGGCGAAAGTGACGAGCCAGCACGCGCTTATCTACAACTATCTGATCGAGAAGTCCGGCTTCGAAACCGCCCGACTCTATGCAGATGCTAACCAGACCGCCGTGCGCCGACTATGCGACTGGGTCAGGACCGAATCGATCGCATGCAATCTGGAACGAAAGGACGCATACGCGTATACGAGCCGACCCGCGAGGCGCGCGGCGATCGAGGCCGAAGCCGAAGCTGCTCGTTGTCTTGGGCTGGAAGCGGAGGCGCTTGCCTCGGCGCCGCTTCCATTCGCGACGGTCGGAGCGTTGCGGTTTCGCAATCAGGCGCAGTTCAATCCGGTGCGATATCTCATCGGGCTCGCCGCTGCGGTGACGACTCATGGCGGCCGCATCTTCGAGAACACGCGGGTGACGAATGTGAAATCCGGCAAGCGCTGGCGCGTCAGCGCCGGCGGCCACCATCTTGATGCTGAAAAGGTCGTGCTTGCCACCAACCTGCCCATCGCCGGTCCGATCCAGTTCGATAAGTTGACGCAGCCGCGGTCTCACGTGGCGATGGCGTTTCGAGCGTCACCCGCGGGAATGATCGACGGAATGTTCATCGACGTCGATCGGCCTACGCATTCCTTGCGAATGGGAGCAGATAGAGAGGGGCCGCTGCTCATCGTGCTCGGCGCAAAGTTCAAGACAGGGCAGGAAGGCGATGTGGCCAGAAGGTTCCGTCAGCTTGAAAAGTGGGTTCGCGACAACATCCCGGCAGGCGATGCCGCGTGGCGATGGGTCAACGAGGATTACGACTCGCCGGATCGCATTCCCTATGCGGGCGTGGTTGGCCCGAAAGCGCCAGGTCTTTACGTCGCGACCGGATTCAACGCCTGGGGTATCAGCAACGGGACCGCGGCCGGAATGACGATCGCGGATCAGATACAAGGGCGGGAAAACCCCTGGGCGAAACTTTACGATCCGACGCGCAAATCGCCCAAAGGCTTCAATCGGGGCGGCGATACGAAATCGCTGGTGCGCAAGATCGAACAGATTCCACCTGGCGAGGGTGGCGTCATCAAGCGGGGAAAAGAAAAAATTGCAGTGTGGAAGTCCATCGGCGGCACGCCCCATGCCCTCTCCGCGTCATGCACGCACATGGGCTGCACGGTCACCTGGAACAACGCGGATCTCACCTGGGATTGCCCGTGTCACGGGTCGATATTTTCCTGCGATGGGCGGGTCATCCACGGCCCTGCAACCGAAGCGTTATCGCGCAAGAAACTGGCTTAGCGGTCATTGCGGCGGCCGAATTCCGCTCATCCGCCTGCATCATGGGCATGAACGCCCCGCCGCCGCGAAAGCGCCTTGTAGACGGGCGCCGCGACCACGCCAAAAACAAGATGTGATGCGAGGGTTATCCAGTCGCGAGCCGCTTCGAACCAAGGAAATACCACGGTGAAACCGTACATATTGGCTGCGTAAAGAATCAGGCCAAACGCCGCGCCGACGATCGTGGAAAGCGGAGTAGCGAGACGCGACATCAACCACGACAGGATCAGGCCATAGAGCATCGACAGCGCGAAGTGTACGAGCGTCGCGACCAGCATCACCGGCAAGTCGAAGGTCGTGGGCGGTGCCAGCACACCGCGGCCCATGACGATCGCGGCGGTCAGGCGCGCGTCCCTGAACAGGATCGCGGGGAACGCGTCGGAAAATATCAGCCACAGCGCGATCTGCGCGAGCGTCGACACGATGCCGGCGGCGACGCCGGCGTAGACGGCAGCACGAACATCGATCATGTGAGATGCCAGTCACACTCGAAGCCATCGATCCCGCAACCGGAGAACGCATCGCGAAGCATGGCAAGATGACGTGAGCTATCGTAAACGGGGTCATCGACGGCGTCCATGCGGCTTTTCTCGACTGGCGGCACACTTCCTACGAAGAGCGCGTCAAGCGTCCCAAGTCAGAAATTCGCCTGATATTCCAGAGCCGTCGTCCCCGCCCCCGATTCAAGCACTCGAGGGCAGGCTTCAGCGTCGTTGAATGTCGCCGGTTTCCCTTATTTCAAAGCCGCTGGATTCCCGCTTGCGCGGGAATGACAATAAGAAATATGCTGCGAACTTTTGATTCACGACGCTAGCTGGCCAGCGCCGCTTCGGCTTCCATAACCGTCGTGCGCAGTTGTCGCACCGGTAGACGAATGGTGAACCGCGTTCCGCGACCGACCTCGCTCTCGACATCGATCGATCCCCCGTGCCCGCAAACGATCGAGTAGGACACCGACAGCCCGAGTCCGGTCCCCTGACCGACCGGCTTTGTGGTGAAGAACGGCTCGAAGATGCGGTTGAGGTGTTCTTTGGGAATGCCGCAGCCGGTGTCCTCGAAACGGATCCAGATCTCGTTGGCGGTTGTGCCGGTGCCGGTCGAAATCGTGATCTTTCCGTTTTCCTCGATCGCGTGGCCGGCGTCGACGATCAGGTTGAGGAACACCTGGTGGAGCCGCGAAGGTATGCACTCGATATCGGGCAAACTGCCGTAGTTTGTCTCGATGCGAGCCTTGTATTTGACTTCGTTGCGCACGATGTTGAGTGTGCGGTCGAGGGCGTCGTGAAGGTTCACAACCTCCCATTCCTCTTCGACACCGCCGCGGGAGAAGTCCTTGAGGTCCTGCACGATGCGCTTGACGCGCAGAAGGCCATCGCGCGACTCGGCGAGCAGCGCGACGACGTCGCTGCGCAGAAAATTCAAATCAATGCCCTCGCGCAGAGCGCGTGCGCGATCGAGTGGCGTCGGCAGCGGCGCGGGCAGTGGCCGTTCGAACTCGACGTAGGCTTCGAGAAGCCCGAACAGGCTCGCCATGTACGAATCCAGCGTGCCGAAGTTAGAAAGCACATAGCCGATCGGATTGTTGATTTCGTGGGCGACTCCCGCCGCGATCTGGCCGATCGACGCCATCTTCTCCGACTGGACCAGCTGATCTTGCGCTTCCTCGAGCATCTCGTTAATGCGTTGCATCGTCGCGTTGAGCGTCGACAGCTCGAGAATCTGGTTCTCACGCTCGACATGCATCCGGTGATTGGCGATGACCAGTGCGAGCAAGCTAGTCATCGCCTGTCCACGATCGAGGTCATGGATCGTGTATTTGGGATGCCCGGGAGCCCTGTTTACCGCGACCGCACCGATGATTCGCTCGGCGACAAGCAGCGGCCAGCACATCGCGGAGTGCGTCAGCCGATCCCGCCGCTCGTTTATCCGCAGCGGCAATCCGGTTTCGGCAACGTCGCCGTTGATCAGGAAGGGTTCGCCAGTCGCCATGACGTGACCGAACAGGCCGACGCCACGGGCAAGGCGGCTGCCAAGCACACCGGGAGGGAGGTCGATGCCGGCGGCGACTTCGAGCAAGTCTTCGGTCCCGTCGACGAGAAGCGCAATCGATCCGCTTTGTGCATCGAGCCCGGAGACGATGTGCTCGAGGATGTCCTGCTGCACTTGCGGGCCCGCACCGCTGGCAGCGGTCCGGCCCAGTTCATATAGCGCGTAAATCCAGGCATAGTCCCCGACTTTGTCGGCGCCGGGGCCGAGAGGAGACGCGCTCATCCCAGCCCAGGAGATGAGGGCCGTACAAAGGACCCGATGCGGCCGCGTCCGGGGCAGTGGAAGGGAAGGCCCACGTTAGTCCTCGAGCAGGACGCCGCCATCTTCGGTCCAGCGTACACGCGTGATGCCTGGACTTTCGGATTCGAGCCGAGCAAGCTCCAGTTGCTGCCGCGAGATGAGACCGCTCTGGCAGCGCACTTCGTCGGCAAGCCGGCGGTTCTCGACGAGCAGTTCGCGATGCGCGAGCACCTGCGCGACAATTGTTTTCAGCTCTACGTCCGACCACGGCTTGCTTACGAACCGGAAGATGCCTGCCTCGTTGATGGCACGAACGATTCCCTCCATGTCGGTGCACGCGCTCAGAATGATCCGTGCCGTATCGGGCTGTAGCTCCTTCACGCGCGTCAGAAACGACACACCGTCCATTACCGGCATGCGGTAATCGGATATCACGAGATCGACGTGATGGCTGCTCACGTGTTCGAGCGCTTCGATCGGTAACGTGAACGTCTTCAGCTGCAGATCGGGCAGCACCGGGGCCGCCGCGGGGTTGACTAACATCCGCCTCAGTGCGTTGAGAACGTTGGCCTCATCATCTACGATGAGAAGATTGGTCATGAGGGCCCCTTGGAAATGAGATGTGGGAGACGTCCCGTGCGCCCAGGCTCGTCAGGCGGCCGTCGGGAAATATATGGCCTGCTCCTGACATCCATCAGCAAGTGGCGTGCCAAAGGTGGGGAAAGCGAGTAGCGAGCCGTCACGCAGCACAACAGTTGCTCCGCGCGGCCAAATGTGACGTAAATTGGCGGCGTCAATATCGTTGGCGCAACGACAACCGAATCGCAGCGCACACTATTTGCAAGCTGCATATGTCGCTGAGCAGATACTCCCAGGATGCTTGACCAAACCTCCGCGAATGAACTTCGCGATCGCAGTTGTTCTGTATTGTCGTGATCGGGATCTCATGGGCGCTGACGCTGGATCGCGTGGAATTCGAGGATCGCGAAAGGGTGCCAATGCAATGAAGCAAAGCGTGAATCTCGCTACCGCGTTCGAAGGACACACGATCGGTCATTCGGTGACCCATTGAAAAATTGGCGCGCTTGCCCGGATTCGCACCCACAATCCGTAAACGGGCATGCCGTCTGCCACCTTGCGCATGAGCTCCGAACAGGTCCACTGCCAGCGCGGCGGTGTCGTGTCCAGTCGCCCGCACGTCGGGTGCGCGTATCGTTCGAACATCGTCTGCATATGCTGCCCGGTGACGCGCGATGACTGGATTCTCGGCGCCTCCATCCGACGCTGGAGTCATTCGCGCCGCACCCTGCGCCTTGCCGTGCACACCAAGAACGGCGCCATGGATCCTGGCGGCAACGATCCTTGCTTCCAGCATGGCGTTTATCGACGGAACGGTGGTCAACGTAGCGCTTCCGGCGCTGCAGCGAGACCTCGGCGCAAGCCTCATCGACGTGCAGTGGGTGATCGAAGCCTACTCACTGTTCCTTGCTGCGTTGCTTCTGGTCGGCGGAGCAGCAGGCGACCGTTTCGGGCGCCGTCGCGTTTTCTTGCTTGGGGTGGCCGTGTTCACCCTCTCCTCCATCGGGTGTGGACTCGCAAGCACAGTGCGCGAACTCGTCCTTGCCCGCGGCCTTCAAGGTATCGGCGGGGCGTTATTGGTCCCGGGCAGCCTCGCCATCATCAGTGCGTCGTTTGCCGAGCGTGACCGCGGCAAGGCCATCGGCACCTGGTCAGGTGCCACAGCCATCACTGCGGCGTTGGGCCCGGTGCTTGGCGGCTGGTTGATCGATCATCTATCGTGGCGCGCCGTTTTCTTCATCAATCTTCCCTTGGCCATCGCGATCATCGCCATCGCTCTGCGGCACGTGCCCGAAAGCTGCAACGCCGAGATGCGGGGGAAGCTCGACTGGCCGGGCGCGTTGTTGGTGACGCTCGGGCTCGGTGGCGTTGTCTACGCTCTGATCGAGTCGTCCAACGCAGGTTGGTCTCATCCACGAATCCTCGCTTCACTGCTGCTGGGCTTGTCGGCGCTGGCGGGCTTCATCGCGGTTGAAATGCACCGCGCGGCGCCGATGATGCCGCCACAGTTGTTCCGCTCGAAAACGTTTGCCGGCGCCAATCTGCTCACGTTCCTGCTCTACGCGGCGCTCGGCGGAAGCCTCTTTTTCGTGCCGCTGAATCTCATCCAGGTACAGAGCTATTCCACGACCGCTGCAGGCGCTGCGCTGCTGCCGCTCGTTCTTTTGCTGGCGCTGCTGTCGCGGTGGTCGGGCGGGTTGATCGATCGTTACGGCGCGAAGGCGCCGCTCGTCATCGGCCCGGTGGTGGCGGCCTGTGGCTTTGCCCTATTTGCCGTCCCCGGCGTGGGTGGAAGCTACTGGATCACGTTCTTCCCTGCGCCCCTCTCCGCCACCGTCATGAGCGCAGTGGAAACCGGTTTTTCCGGTGCCGCCTCGGGGATCAACAATGCGGCTTCGCGCGTTGCCGCACTGATCGCCATTGCATTGTTCGGTCTGATCATGGCGTCGATCTTCAACCGCAGCCTGCAAACCCAGCTTGAGCGCGCAGCGTTGGCGCCATGCGTGACCGAAGCGGTGGAAAAGCAGCACAACAAGCTCGCCGCTATCGAACTGCCCGCGTGCGCGGACGCCCGTGACGCGGCACTGGCAAAACACGCGATCGCGGAAGCATTCGTATCGGGGTTTCGATGGATCATGCTGATTTCGGCTGCGCTCGCCCTGGCGAGCGCAGCGAGTGCCTGGGCCCTGATAGAAAACACGAGTCACCGAGCTCGCGCAACGTGACGACCGTGAACTTGATACCCTGGCGCTTGTCGACGTGCAAGCCGCTCGGGGAAGTCGCTCCGCATCCGAAACAGGAGGAAGTCGAAATATGCGCATTCTCGTCGTGGGCGCCGGTGCGATTGGCGGCTATTTTGGTGGCCGGCTGCTGCAATCGGGTCGGGATGTCACGTTTTTGGTCCGGCCCCGACGCGCTGCCGAACTGGCCGATGCGGGTCTGATCATCAAGAGTCCACGTGGGGATGTCACGCTCCGTCAACCCGCGACGATACTCTCGGATAACATCCGCGAGCCTTTCGATCTCGTCTTGCTGAGCTGCAAGGCCTACGACCTTAACGGCGCAATGGACTCCGTCTTTCCGGCCATCGGGCCAGAAACGATGATCCTGCCTCTCCTCAACGGCATGAGGCATCTCGACATGCTCGACGAGCGATTCGGCCGCTCCCACGTTCTTGGCGGCCTATGTGTCATCGCAGCGACGCTAAACGAGCAGCATGCCGTCATTCACCTCAACAACATACACACGCTTTCGTTTGGCGAACGCGACCGGTGCCTGTCCGATCGAACTCGTACCGTCGCCAGCACCATGGCTGATGCTGGTTTTGACGCCCGCCTCAGCGAGGATATCGTGCAGGATATGTGGGAGAAGTGGGTATTCCTGGCCGCGTTGGCCGGGGTCACCTGTCTCATGCGCGCGCCGATCGGAGATATCGTGGCATCCCCGGGGGGCAACGATCTGACACTGTCTTTTCTTGAAGAATGCCGCGCCATTGCCGAAGACGGCGGGCACGCGCCGCGAGCCGCGTTCCTGGATCAGACGCGCGCGACGCTGACCGCGAAGGGCTCGTCTTTCACCGCCTCGATGCTCCGTGATATGGAAGGCAACGCCCGAATCGAAGCGGACCATATCGTAGGTGACCTTCTTCGTCGTCGGAACCCTGCAGACGCGAACCGCAGCGAACTATCGCTACTCGCGACTGCCTATACTCACATGAAGGCCTACGAAGCACGGCGCGCGAGCGCGCTCGCGTCTGCACCGCGCGCGGGAAATTAGCCTAGGACACACTCAATGAAAGCAAACGTTCGCAATCTGCTGGCTGCACTCGTCGTCGCAACTGCTCTCGGCCCACCCGCCGTGGCGGGGTCGCTCGACGACGGCATCGCCGCCTATCACGAAAAAGAGTACGCCAAGGCGGCCGAGTTGTGGCAGCCGCTCGCGGAAAAGGGAGATCCCGCCGCCCAATATCTTCTCGGCACCTTGTACATGGCGGGCAAGGGCGTCAAACAGAACGACGCGACAGCGTTCATGTGGTTCCAGCGCGCCGCGAATCAGGGCAACGCCTCCGCGCAGTACAACGTCGGCGCGAGCTATGCCGAGGGCACGGGGGTCCCGAAGAGCGATGTCGATGCGGCCAAATGGTTTCAGCGCGCGGCCAACCAGGGCATGGTATTCGCGCAACTGAACCTCGGGCTTCTCTATGCCGCAGGCAACGGTGTTCCTCAGGACAACGTCGAAGCCTTCAAGTGGCTGGAGCTCGCCTTTTTTGCGTTGCCTACGGGCGGGCCTCGCAGCGACGTCGCCCGTGCCATGACGGATGTCGCCGCGAAGATGACCCGGGAGCAGATAGATGACGCGAAGCGGCGCGAGCGCGGGTGGAAAGCGCAGCCGGAAGTGAAATGACGCGGCGCATTCGCTTCGTGGCCTGGATCAGGGGCGGATCGACTAAGGACCGGGTTTAGGCGGCATTCTCGCGCAAACAATTCATCGCGCATTCACCGTCAGCGTGCAATGGGATCGATTCACAGGCGCACATCGTGAGCAGTACCGATACCGACAAAGTTTTCGCGGGCTCAGTCCCGAAGCTTTACGAAACGTATCTCGTTCCGCTGATCTTCGAGCCTTACGCTGCGGACTTGGTCACCCGGCTAGCTTCCAGGTCTCTTACTCGCGTACTCGAGATTGCCGCCGGCACAGGTGTCGTGACTCGTGCTCTGGCATCCATACTCCCCGAAAGCGTCGCCATCGTCGCCACCGATCTGAATCCGCCGATGTTGGGGCAAGCCTCCGCGACCGGGACGAAGCGGCCGGTGGAGTGGCGTCAGGCAGACGCCATGCAACTGCCGTTCGAAGATCGAACGTTTGACGCCGTTGTATGCCAGTTTGGAGTCATGTTCTTTCCGGATAAGTCGAAAGCGTTTTCGGAGGCGAGTCGAGTGCTCAGGCCGGGAGGCGTTTTCATTTTCAACGTATGGGATCGGATCGAGGAAAACGAATTCGCTGACAGCGTGACGACGGCGCTCGAATCGCTGTTTCCAAAGGACCCGCCTCGCTTCCTCGCTCGCACACCCCACGGCTACTACGATCGTCCGACCATCGAGCGAGACCTTGCAAACGGCGGGTTCACCGCGTCACCCCAAATCGCCACGGTCACGGCGCGCAGTCGTGCAAAATCGGCCCGGGTTCCCGCGATCGCGTTTTGTCAGGGGACACCACTACGGAACGAGATCGAGGCGCGAGATGCCTCGCGCCTCGGCGAGGCAACCGATGTCGCGGCGGAAGCGGTCGCTCAGCGGTTCGGGAAAGGGGCCGTGGACGGCAAGATCCAGGCGCACATAGTCACCATCGAAAACTGATCCATCACGCAGGCAACAGCGGCCTCGCCAAACCACAAGATGAAGAAATCGACTAGGCACAAAACCGGACACACGACGTCCGGATTGCGGATGATGAAGGGGACGAAATTCTCTTGCAGTTGAATGGGGTGGCTGATGGGATTCGAACCCACGACAACCGGAATCACAATCCGGGACTCTACCAGCTGAGCTACAGCCACCATTTGGAGCCGCCCCGGCTGCGCTCCGACGGGGCCGCATGCATATTCTAGCAGGGTATGGCGATCGGCCAAGGACGAGATATCCGCCAAAAGGAGTTGGCCGATCGAGCCCTCTCAACCAACCGGAATAATGCTTGCTCAAGTTGTGTGGTTCACGAGGCGTGCTCAACAAAACCCGCGCTCGTGGGTGGCCTCTCGCTTATTTCTCGGCGTGGCTAGCTCCCTGGATACCGTGGCTCTATACTGGGAGCAACCCCTTCCTTTCCTGTTCCTGATTATTCACGCATGTTCGAATCAGTTCAGAGACGAGCGGCTGTATTTACGCGCGACGGCCTCAAGGTGCGGCGACTCGTAGGCAGCTGCAAGAAGTTACTGTCCGAGCGCGGCGAGGCGGCGGGTGTATCTCTCGCGAAGACCACGCTCGATTTGTACGCCGAGCTCGACAAGAAGGAACAGGCGCGATTCTTCTCGGTGCTGCTCACGGAGTTCTCGCCCGATCCAAAGCGGGTGCTCGCAGCTGCCCAAGCCTACGCTGAGCAACCGTCGGCAGCCACCCTGTCGCGGCTGAGTACCATCGCCGAGCCGCCGCGTCAGGAGCTGCTCCGGCGGTTGAACCGGGCGCCTGGAGGCACCGCGACAATCCTGCGCATGCGCGAACGGCTGCTCGAGATGAGGCGTGACGAGCGCGAGCTCGACGCGGTCGATTGGGACCTCCGCCACCTGCTTTCGTCCTGGTTCAATCCCGGCTTCCTGCAGATCGTGCGCGTGGACTGGCGCACGCCCGCTTACCTGCTCGAGCAGATCATTCTTCACGAGGCGGTGCACGAGATTCAGGGCTGGGACGACCTCCGCCAGCGGCTGGAAGCAGACAGCCGTTGCTTTGCCGTCTTCCATCCGGCGCTCCCTGACGAGCCGCTGATTTTCGTCGAGGTGGCGCTGGTGGACCGGATGTCCGACGCAGTTGCATCGCTGCTCGGTGTAAAGTCCACGTCGAGCGATCCGGCCCGTGCGACCACCGCGGTTTTTTACTCGATCAGCAACTGTCAACCGGGCCTGCGCGGAGTGTCTCTCGGAAACTTCCTCATCAAGCACGTCGTGGACGTGCTGTCGCAGGAGTTCCCGCGCCTCAAGGTGTTCTGCACGCTGTCACCCATTCCCGGGTTCGCCGCCTGGCTCGGAGCCCTGCTCAAGGAGCCGGACGCCGGGCGGCACAATTCGCTGGGAAAAGCGCTAAAGTTGGTGGCGCAAGAGCTGGGGGCCGACGCTGCCAAAGTCGCCAGCGACCCCAAGAACGCCGTCGACCGCCTGGCGCCGCTGCGGGAACCGTTGATGCAGTTGTGCGCCGCCTACCTGCTGCAGGGCGGCGACGGCAACGAGCCGGCGCAGGATCCGGTGGCCAGGTTTCATCTCAACAACGGCGCCCGGCTGGAGCGCATCAACTGGCTGGCGGACGTCTCCAAGAAGGGGTTGCGCGAGTCGCTGGGACTGATGGTCAACTACGTGTACGTGCCTCGGGCAATCGAGATCAACCACGAGAAGTTCGTGCGCGGCGAGATCGTCGCCTCGCGGCAGGTGCGCGCACTGTTGCTGAGCGATTGACGCGACTGCCTGACTGGATAACGAGTCGTTGCCCTGTCGGGCTGTTTTGGCGCGCCCGACAGGACTCGAACCTGTTACCCCCGGCTTAGAAGGCCGGTGCTCTATCCGAATGAGCTACGGGCGCCTTGACGTGCCGAAACCGAACCTGCCGGTGGTCGGGGTGGAGAGATTTGAACTCCCGACATCTTGCTCCCAAAGCAAGCGCGCTACCAGGCTGCGCTACACCCCGAAGGGAGCGGATTATCCCTCGGCGGAGGAGTTCGGGTCAACGCGAGAAGCGCATGACTTTACTGCATTCGACACTACCAGCGGATGCGTCCGGTGAGCATGTCCCTGAACATCACCCAGTCCCCGATCAGGCTGTAAACAGGATACTTGAAGGTCGCAGGGCGATTTTTCTCGAAGACGAAATGTCCGACCCAGGCGAAGCCGTAGCCCGCAAACACTGCGCCGAGCAGCCACCACGCGTTGCGAGTAAGGATGGCCGCGACGATGCACGCGAGCACGAGCGTCGAGCCGACGAAGTGCAGGCGACGGCAGGCCGGATGCGCATGCTCCGAGAGATAGAAAGGATAGAAATCGCGGAACGTGCGGAAGTCCTTGCTCATGCCGCCGCTCCTTCTTCGTGCGCCGCCCTCATGAAAAAACTGTCGACCGCCGCAAGAGCGCGCTCGACATCGGCAGGTCCGACGTCGAGGTGGGTGACCCAGCGTTGCTTCGTCGAGCCTGTTACGAGGACGTCGTGCGTGGCGAGGTGCTTGGCAAAGCTCGCGGCAATCGCTTGCGGCACATCCACAAAAACCATGTTGGTTTGAGGCATCGAAACCGACAGCGCCGAATATCGGGACAGTCCTGCCGCAAGCGCCTGGGCGAGCGCGTGGTCTTCGGCGAGCCGCGCGACATTGTGCGCGATAGCGTAACGTCCGGCGGCGGCGAGAATGCCTGCCTGGCGCATGCCCCCGCCGAGCATTTTTCGCCATCGCCGCGCGGCGGCGATGAAGTCACGGCTGCCGCACAAGACCGAACCGACCGGCGCGCCCAGTCCCTTGGAAAGGCAGACGGAGACCGAATCGAAATCTCCGGCGATCTCGCCCGGCTCGATGCCCTGCTTCACCGCCGCGTTCCACAAGCGTGCGCCGTCGAGATGCAGCTTGAGACCGCGCCTGT
>VBCZ01000327.1:6791-7921 GCA_005889025.1 Betaproteobacteria bacterium | reverse complement strand
GAGAAACGCCGGTTGGTTCTTGTCGATGGCCATGCCGACCGGAGCCGCCTTCTCCATGCTGTTCTGGCAGTTATTCTCCTTGGGCAGAACCGCCAGCGCCTTGAGCTTGCGGCCCATGGCGACCCACGGTACGCGGTTGATCGGCACCGCGTCGGCTCGCTTGGCCATGACCTCTTCGACCGGCGCCGTGCCGGAGCCGGCCACACCACGCAGTTGCGCTTTCGAAAAGCGCTCCTTCACCCAGCCTTCTTCACCACCGCCGGTGTAGTACGCGATCGTGATGTCGGGCCGATTCAGATCGTCCACCGACTTGGCCTGCGCAAATTTCGGATTCGAGGCCAGGCCGAACATGCACACGCTGGTGGTGAAATAGATGACGAAGTCGACGACCTTCAGACGTTCCGGAGTCTCGGCGAGCGGCGTGACCGAGATGTCGACCTGATTCGACGCGAGCACCGGCACCTTGGTCTCGTGACTGACCGCCACCGCTTCGAGCTTGACGCCGAGTCGTTTGGCGTATTCCTGCGCCAGCATCCACGCGGGGCCGCTCCAGGCGTCGCCCGAACCGCCCGATGTATTTTCGACAAGCCACGGCGCATTGGCGAGCACGCCCACGCGTAGCACACCCGCCTTCTTGATCGAGTCGATGCGCGGACTGACACCGGTGGCAGGGACGGGAACATCGGCGACGGCGCTCAATGTGAAAGCGAGCGGGGCAAGGGCAGCGGCGCAGCGAACAAAAAATTTCATTGGGCTCCTCCTGAAGTTGCGTTGTGGCTCGAGCTCGGCGCAAGCGGATCCGTTCGAGCGCCGGCTAAGAATCGCTGCCAAGTGTAAATGAAATGAGCGCCGGGCAAAGGATCGATGGCAGCGCACGCGCAGGCTGTGAATGATCGGGCCGAAGCGGAAAAGGTCTTGGGCATGGTCCCGCTGAAGCACCCTGACGCACCTTTTTTACCGATGAAGATGCCGAGCCCGGACGAGATCCGCCTGTTCCGTGTGACGCCGGCTTCAGGCCGCACTCGGCCAGATCATCGATGGTCGCAGTTCGACCCGTTGCAGCCAGTCGCCTCTAGAGTAGCGGACGTTCGCGGACTGTTGCTTATCGGCCAACGGAGATTGGGCGACGC
>VBCZ01000327.1:1391-6772 GCA_005889025.1 Betaproteobacteria bacterium | reverse complement strand
ATTCGATCAGCGCAACGCCTGGTAGCCAAGCACCCTCACGCGCCGCTAAAGGCGTTGCGTCACGGCCCGGTTCGTGTCCGCTGCCACCCGCCCGGTCGCGGCTAACTTATCGTCGGTGCCCGCTTGGAAGTGTTACGGAAAGTGCGCGGATCAGCCAGTTGGCGCCACGAACCGAGGTTGACGCGCACGACCGAACCCTCAATACTCAGGTTCGCGTGATTGAAATGTCTATCCTTTGATTTGTTCCGGGAACTGTAACCGTCCGCCGCTACTTCCCTGCAGCTCACGCACCGCCGCGGCGTATTGCGGGGCACGGCGAGTCGCGAGCGCCAATTGCCACTTCCTTTGAGGCGCGTATCTCAGTTGCAATCGTTCTCGGCGCAAAGTCAAGATTGACCTCCTCCGATCGATAAACGACAGCCAAGCCTCCTGCAAAAACCCGATTGAGACTGGACCGAACCGAGGCACGTGACAGAAACCAGTGACAGCTATTTGACGCCGGGCGGCGCAGTTTCTTTTTGATCTCGGCAGTAAAATAATGATCATGGTGTGCCACGAGTTCTGCCTCGAAACCGATCGCCAAATCATGAGGCAGCGCCGCAAATTGCTGATCGCGTTGGGCGCCTGCACGCTCGCTCCACTCCGGCCCTTTGCCCAACAACCGCCGCCAAAGGCACCGCGCATCGGCATTCTGTCGCCGTTCAATTCGTCTTCGGACGCATTTCGCGACGCTGTGCAGCAGCGTCTGCAGGAGTTGGGTTATACCGAGGGACGCAGCATCGTGATCGAATACCGCGCGTCGAATGACATGGCCGACCGCTTGCCTCAGCTCGCCGCGGATCTCGTGAACCTCAAAGTCGATGCCATCGTCACCACGACCGCGGCGGGCGTGCAAGCCACAAAGCAAGCGACCGCGACGATACCCATCATCATGGCGGGAGTCGACGACGCCGTCGACCAGGGTTTCGTCACGAGTCTAGCCAAGCCCGGCGGCAATATTACGGGCACTTCGTGGCTCAACACCGAATTAAGCGCGAAACGAGTGGAACTGCTCAAGCAGATGCTACCTAAAATATCTCGCGTCGCGCTTCTACGCGAAGCCGTTGGCGCCGCGTCATCGCTGCAGGCCACCGAGGCGGCGGCGCGCAGGTTGGGCCTGCGTCTGGTAGTCATGGAAATCCGTGCGCCAAGTGAAATAGATGGCGTGTTCTCGGCGCTCGCTCAAGAACGCGTGGGCGCGCTCATGATCGCCCAGGGTCCCATGCTTGCCGACCAGGAGCGGCATGTGATCGAACTGGCCACGAAGCAGCGCTTGCCGACGATCTTCTCGTTTCGCAAAGCGGTCGAGGCCGGCGGGCTGATGAGTTACGGGCCCAAGCCCATCGATCTGTACCGTCGCGCCGCCGACTATGTCGATCGTATCCTTAAAGGCGCCCTGCCCGGCGCGCTACCTGTCGAGCAACCGACCAATTTCGAGCTGGTAATCAATCTCAAGACAGCCGGGGCGCTCGGGGTAGATGTTCCGCATGCAATTGCGTTGAGCGCTGACGAAGTAATTCGGTAGACTGCGTTCACTTTGACGAACCGGCGCCGGCCGGCTGCACGAACATTACGGCGGGCACGCCTTCCTGGTTGATACTTGCCTGGATGATCACCAGTGGTTCGTCGCCAGGATTGGCCCACTGATGAACGAGATCGTACGGTTCGTAGTGAGCCACGCCGGCGGGCCGCGGCTCCGTCTTACCATCGGCCGTGAACATGCCGGTGCCCGAAAATATGTAGTAGAGCGCAGCGCCCGAGCGCTGATGCGGCGGATTCAGCGGGAAACGCGGTGGGAATGCCACACGCACCAGCGTAAACTCGTACGGTCCCGGTTTGAGTCCCGGGATCGGCGATGCCGTTCGGTACAGCTCCTTGACGACTGCCGGAGAGCTCTCCATCGGCGAATTGAGTTCGCCCGCGGTCGATAAAACAAAATGCAGGAATTCAGCTGGTTTGCCGGGTGCCGATTTGAATATTGTGCTTTTGCCTTTGGCAACGAGCACACCATCGCTTTTTGCGACGGACCGCTGGTCGGCTTCGCTCGTGACTTCGAGCGCTCCGTCCAATACGAGGACGAAACCAACTGGCCCCTTGTAAGTGACCGCCTGCGCCGCAGGCAGGTGAACGCGCACGAGTTTGAAGTATCGCGGCGCATCCGCAACGCTCGGTAACGGCGTACTCGCCAGCACCGCCCGTACTGTGCTTGTTCCGGGGGTGCCGGGCGGCGCTGGCATCTGCGCGCCTGCCGAGCTCGCAAGTAATCCGCCAGATATGGCGATAACAAATATCAAAAATCCCAGGCGGATCATCTTGTTTTCCTTCAATTCATAGCGATTCGTCAACGCGTACGTGCATCCCGGCGTCCGGCTCTACAGGGGCAAGACTCTTGCACACGCGGCGTCGCACAACAGCGCACAGTTTACCCGCTCGACTTCATTCCGGCCATGCGGCGAGATGAGCCCCGAGCGGCATCGATGGACGCGACCATCGCGCCGGCGTCTCCGAGAGTTGCGCCGCGTGGCGGATTGCCGTCAAGCACCCGAATCCCGAGTCATGCTCTTCGAGCAGATCTTGGACGTCGTCGAAGCTTGTCTCATCACACGCCAAGCCGTGCTCGATTCGACCGAGCTGGCGCAGCCATTTCCCCGTTTGCGCGAGCGATACGCGCACATGCCAACTGCCGCCCTCGGTACAGCGACGAGCGAGCGCAGTGATGGTCCCGAAGGCCATCAGGTAGCCCGCCGCATGATCGAGTGCCTGGGCCGGCAACGGTCTCGGTTGATCTGTTCCCGCCGCTTGCGCTTCAGCCTCGTTGAAGCCGCTCGCGGTCTGCACGAGCGAATCGAAGCCGCGCCGATCCGCCCAGGGTCCGACGTGGCTGTATGCGGATAGCGATACGTAGACGATGCCAGGACGAAGGTGCGCTACTTGCTCCGGACCGAATCCCAACGATTGGAGCGCGCCGGGGCGGTAACCTTGCACGAACACGTCGGTGTCTCTCAACAAAGCGCGCAGGGTGGATTGCCCCGCCGCGTCGCGCAAATCGATCCGGCACGACAGCTTGCCGCGCCCCGTATCGATCACCAGCGGTTCGATCGCGGGCAGGTGCGCCGCCGTGACAAGGAGCACGTCTGCGCCATGCGCGGCGAGCGTGCGGCCGCAAACGGGACCCGCGATGATTCGAGTGAAATCGAGAACACGCACGCCGCTTAAAGGGCGCGGCGCGGCGGCAAGCGGTCGAGCCGGCGCGTCGCCGATACGCTCGATTGAGAATACCGGCAGCGCGGCCACCGCTGCGCCCTGGGGGTGGCGGTCCCATTCCTCGAAGGACCGTTTCGCCGTGACCACGAGCCTCGCTCGGGCTGCAGCTTCTTCGAGCTCCTCCGCGCGCCAGTCAAGCAGCACCTGCTGCACGGCGGCCTTGTCGTAGTCGCAGGCGAGCAGCGCCAGCACCCCGTCGCGATGATGGGGGAAATTGGTGTGCAGACGAACCCACCGGCCGTCTCCGCAGCGGTATATCCCTGCGATCTTGTCCCAAATCTCCGCAGGCGCTCGTCCATCGACACGGAAATAGCGCTCGCTGCGGAACTCGATGGCCGCGTGGCGCATGTCGACCGTGACGCGTTGACGCCGCCCACACCGGACGTGCCACAACTCGGCGGCAGCGAGTGCCGACGCCCCGATGCTGGCTTGGGCTGCCGTGCCGATCGCGAATGAGGATGGCAGCACGGGTTCCGCACCCGAGAGCCGGATATGCGACAGCGCTTCAGTGGGTTGACCGGCCGCTTGCCATAGCTCAGCCAACGCGGCGCGCGTTTCAACCGGCTTGGACGGCGAATATTCCTGCGAGCGCTGTGAAGGGAGCATGGGCTATCGCCCTCGTATCCATCAATACCGAACGCCCGGGACGCTGCAACTGCCGTCGAACGATCTCGAAGGCGACAAAGCTGGGGAGAGGCCAATCAGCGTGAAGCGCGTGGGTGTCTTCGCCGGCAGCTCTTCCGCCATCCCTGCCGACGGATCGTGGTCGCGAACGGCAAACACCGTGCACTCATGGTTGTCCTCGAGCGCGGCGACGTCAGATCGGGCGCCATCGTTAACGACCAGCGGCAACGGCAAGCCTCGCGGCCAGGTCGGCACGCTGATCTTCTCCGGCATACCGAAACAAGACCGCCAGATTGTTCAGGACGTCGGTGTTTCGTGGATCCGTCAATGACGATTTGGCCAGTTCGAACGCAATTTTGCGTATACGCGACGGATCGAGTTTGACGTCGTTGAATCGGCGCTCCAACGGTTCGTCGGACCGGCGCATCGAGGCCTGCAGGCTGGTGGCAACCTCGGCAAGCGTGCGGATATTCGCGAAAGCAGCACCGCCCGGAGGTGTTGCGGCAGAATCCGGTCCCATATCCAGCCACCGTGCAAGTGGGCGTAACACGCCGATCTCGAACTGCCCAGGGCGCGCCGTGTCCAGCTGTTCGAGCGTCGAGAGTTGAGCCTGCACCGCTGCTGCGTCGGGTCCGAGTGTGGCTGGGAGCTCGGGGACACGGCGAGACTGCATGAACTGGAGCAGGCCGGCCGAGAACCGCGCGGCGTCCAGCAACGGTGCGCATCCGCCGACGCAGAATCCGGCACTGCGTACCCAACCCTTGTTGGTCCCGGTCGATATTTCGATCCAGTCGCCTTCGTGTCGACTGACCCAATATGCTGAGCCGATCGGCAGCGTTGCGATCATGGCTGCACCGTCGTTGGGCTCGGCACGTAGCGTATCGAGGGCCTTCACGACTGTTGCGAGCGATCGGGCTTCCTCCAATGACATTTGATGATGCTGGACCAGGATACGGGCGGGCCGCACATGCGCTTGAAGCTTCTGGCTTCCCATTGCAGCGGGCAAGCGAAGCGACCAACTGAAGCTCTCATCGACGACACGCGGCGACAATTGCGCGTAGGTATCGATCGATACCAGGTCGCCGGTCCGTCGCACCATGCCCCAAACCGCGAGCGTCACATCCTGCGCGTCGACGAGGAGCTCCACCTTGTCGAAGTAGCTCAACGCTTGCGCGGGCGACGGCGCCAGGGATCCTTCATAGCGCAAGACGCCGATAGAGCCGACGTTGCTCTTCAGAAGTGTCTCACGGCCGACGAGTCCAGCGAGCGCGTTACCCAGCCCGGTGTTGTCCGGGTCCTCGAAAGTGAAGACGGCCACACGATATCGAGCATCGGGAATGTACAGCGCGGGCCGTGTGCCGCGCTCAATCAAGCGCAGGTCCTGATCCGGATCAATCAGAATCTTCATCTGCGAGACAGATGCCTGCTGGCGACGCTGCTCCTGATCCTTGCGG
>VBCZ01000327.1:0-1365 GCA_005889025.1 Betaproteobacteria bacterium | reverse complement strand
AGTTCCTCGTTCACGTCGAGACGCATCTCCGCGCCGGCTACGCGGGCGAATATCGCCAGAGTTGCGACGAGCATCACCGGCCAAATCCGCGCGCTCAAGGTGTTCCTCCAGGCAGCAGACCCCTGTTTGGTAACGCCTGTTCGCACCGGCGCCGCGCATCCGCCAGCGCCGCCGGCAACGAGCCCACGATCCGAGCTGCCGCCACGGTGAATTCAATGCATTCGGCAAACTTGCCGGCACGCTCGTATCCGGTCACCAGCGCCGTCAATATCGCGGCGTGAGCGGAAGGGTCGAGTCGCGCGACCGCCGGGTCTTCGAGATTCACGTCTTTGCTGGAGGCGCGCAACGGCGGCACCAGCATTTCGAAGCGATCGGCCACGGACATCTGAACCTTGACCCGCCGCGGACCCGAATCGTCGACGTACCCACCCAGAAAAGCATCGGCATGCAGGACTTTGGCAAAGTTCGTGTAGTCGCCAATCGCTTGTGGCCGCGCCTTGCCGCACGCCACGACGATGGGTAGCGCGTCCCCGACAAGACGCCCCTGTTGCATGCGTACCAGCAAGTCGTAGCTCAGCGCATCAGCGATGCGGGCGGCGAGGTCCGGATCGCCTGAACCTGCCGTCGACGGGCGGAAGTAACCGACAACCACCATGTGATCGCGCGATCGAATGCAGTCGGCCACGGAGCGCGGGACCAGGTCGATTCGGTACGAAGCAGCGTTAGGACGCCCGGAGGTAATCGTGACATCCTGCGAAGCGTCGACGTATCCGTCGAAGCTGACGAACAGTTTCAGATTTTGCGCCTCCGGGCGCACGGCGATGTCGAAGGGCAGCTGAAAAACACCCCCCGCGCCGGTTACCGCAGAGCCAAGGATCTCGCTGCCGTGCCGGATCGTGACATGAGCGCCGCTTACGGGCGCGTCTGTCGTGACATCCCGTGCGGTTCCCGCGACGATAGTCTCCGCGACCGCCGATAATGGATCTGCGAGCGCACTCAGCACCACAATGGCAACACGTGCCAAGAGGCTAACGCGGCGCGAGCGTGACATTGAGGCCCTCACCCAAAGCGTAGGTCCTGGCGGACGTCGGACAACCTTGTACCGGATGTCGAGACACCGAATCCCCGATTGCCGATCTTACCTCGAATGCCCACGGCGCATCGCCCGCCTCCAGCGGACCGACATGAATGCTTGCGGTGCCCTCCGGCGAGACCATGAACGAGTTCGTTGCGCCCCGGTAGACGATGTCGAGAATCAATCCGTTCGGCGAAATGCGGCCGGTGGAGTCCTTGGCGACCTGGGCCGAGAGATAACACGGTTTTGCCGCAGCGGGTCCTTCTACCGGCCAAAACCAGACGGCGGCA
>VBCZ01000012.1:4807-10039 GCA_005889025.1 Betaproteobacteria bacterium | reverse complement strand
GCTTTCCATGTCGGTTGCACGCTGCACGAAGCGGCCGACGAGATCGCCCGGAAGCGAGGGTCGCGGGCCCTGCGCATGCGCGTCGATGTACGCTTGCGCGTCGGTGAGTGCGCGCTCGTCGGTTTGGGTTTTTCCCAGCGCGCGGCGGACCTTGCCGAGGATATTTTCGCGCGCGCTGCTCATCGGCTGTTTTCGCGCACGAAGTCGGCAATGCGCCCGATGCCTGACTGGATTGCCTCGGGCGCAGCAGCATAGGAAAAACGGATGTGCTGGCCGTCGCCTGGAACACGCCGGCCGAAATGGATATCCGCCAGCACGGCGACACCCGCATCATAGAGAAGGCGCTTGCGAAATTCTTCGGAGTCGGCGCAGCCGGTAAGCTTGCACGCCTCGGTCACGTTCGGCCAGGCATAGAAGGCGCCTCCCGGGGTCTTGCATGAAAATCCGGGCACGTCGTTGAGCAGCCGCACGATGAGATCGCGGCGCTGCAGAAACGACGCGCGCATGGCATCGGCCGCGTCCTGCGGCCCGTCGATCGCCTCGACCGCAGCCCACTGGCTGATCTGCGACGCGCAGGAATCGGTGTTGGTGATCCAGCGCGTGAACACCGGCGCCAGCGCCCGATTGGCAATAAAGCCGATACGCCAGCCGGTCATCGCCCAGGTCTTGGACGCGCCATCGGAAATGATGGTCTGCTCCAGCATGCCCGGAAACTGTGCGAGCGAAACGAACTCGCCATCGTATGAAAGCCGCGAATAGATCTCATCGGCAAAAATCCAGACGTGCGGGTGCCCAAGCAGTATTTCAGCGATGGCTTCGAGGTCCGACCGCCTGAGGATGCCGCCGGTGGGGTTCTGCGGCGTATTGAGGATGACGAGCTTGGTTTGCGGCGTGATTTTCGCCTCGAGCTCGTTGGGGTCGAAAGCGAAATCGCGCGCCTCCTTGAGATAGATCGGCACCGGCACCGCGCCGTTGGCCGCGATCTGCGACTCATAGATCGGAAATCCCGGCACCGGGTAGATCACTTCGTCGCCCGCGCCGTAGTCGGTGACCGACGCGATGGTGTAGGCGATAAAAGGCTTGGCGCCGGCGCCGACGACGACGTCGTCCGCCGCAATGTCGATGCCGCGCCTGCTGCCGATATCGCGTGCAGCCGCGGCCCGCAGCTCGTCGATGCCGGCCGACGGGGTGTAACCGTGCTTGCCGGACCGGATCGCGGCGATCCCCGCGTCCTGAATGTTCACCGGCGTCGGAAAATCGGGCTGGCCGATGCAAAACGAAACGACGTCCTTGCCCTGACGGACCAGCGTGTTGACCTCCGCCAGCACGACAAAAGCGTTTTCGGTGCCGAGGCTCTCGCCTCGCCGGCTGATCCGGGGCACGGTCGTGTGAATATCCAGCGCTGCGTTCATGAGCGTTCTCCGCGCACCCGTGCCGCGTACAAGTCCCGAAACGTCTTCCCTGCGGGAGCAGGCATGTCCCTGCCCTCGGTCCAGCCACTGCCGAGGGGCAGCTTGTGAATGAGGCGCTCGCGCCCACCCATCCAGGCGAGCACGCGCGCACCGACGCGCGTCGCAAAAGCGTAAAGCGCAGGCTTTCCCGCGAGCCACGACCACATGCGAAGCCCGAGGCGCTCGCTCCACGGACGAAGGTGCCGATCGAACTGCTGCTCGCGAAGCTTGCGCTGCAGATCGGGCAGCGGGATCTTCACCGGGCAGACCACGCCGCATTGATTGCACATCGTCGAGGCTTGCGGCAGATCGAGCGCGTTTTCGATGCCGATGTACGCCGGCGTCAGGATCGATCCGATCGGACCCGGATACACCCAGCCGTATGAATGTCCCCCGATGTTCTGGTACACCGGGCAGTGGTTCATGCACGCGCCGCAGCGTATGCAGCGCAACGCTTCCTTGAGCTCGCTGGCGAGCACGCTGCTGCGACCGGCATCGACGATGATGAAGTACATGTGCTCGGCGCCGTGGAACTCGCCTGCGCCCTTGGTGCCGGTAAGGATGTCGACGTAATTGGATATCGACTGGCCGGTCGCCGATCGCGGCAGCAGACGCATCAACGTCGCTACATCTTCCAGCGTGGGCACGATTTTCTCGAGCCCCGAAATTGCGACGTGCACTTTGGGGAGTGTCGTCGTGAGGGTCGCGTTGCCTTCGTTGGTGACCAGGACCACCGAACCTGTCTCCGCAACAAAGAAGTTCCCGCCCGAGATGCCCATAGGCACAGCTCCTCGATCCCGGTCTTCACCGGCGTGCCGTGCGTCCGATGAAAAAGCTCCGCCACTTCCTCCTTCGACTTGTGCAAAGCAGGACCGATGATGTGCGACGGCGGCTCGTAATCGTTGATCTGCAGGATGTATTCGCCGAGGTCCGTTTCGACGACCTGCAGCCCGGCCGCCTCGATCGCGCGGTTCAAGGCGGACTCCTCGCTGACCATCGACTTCGACTTGATGATCTTGCGCGCGCCGTGCCGCGCGGCGATATCGAGCACGTGCCGGTTGACGTCATCCGGGGTCTCCGCCCACAGGATCGTAGCGCCCCGCGCAGTCGCATTCTTCTCGAAGATCTGGAGCCATGCATCCAGGTTGTCGAGCGCGCGCTGGCGGAGCGCGCGCGCAGCCTCGCGCGTCCCTTCGAAGTCGTCGAGCTCGACCAGCGACTCCCGGCGCTTGGCGACGAACTTGCCCTTGATCTTGTCGAGGTTGCGCTGGAGCTGGGCATTGCCCATGTTCTGATGCGCGAGCTCCTTGAAATGCATCGACGCGACTTGCATGCTTTCCTTTCAGAGCGCCCTCATGCCGATTCCCCCGCGAGCAGCTCGGCAATGTGCAACACCCGGGTCTTCATGTCGCCGCGCCGGCGCAGGCGGCCTTCGATATTGAGCATGCAGCCCAAGTCGCCGAGAACGACGGCGTCGGCACCCGAGCGAGCGATGAATTCGCACTTGTTGTCGGCCAGCCGGGTTGATATCTCACCGTACTTGATCGAGAACGTTCCGCCGAAGCCGCAGCAGGTTTCGCATTCGGTAAGCTCGCGAAGCTCGACCTCGCGCATCTTGCCAATCAGCGTGCGCGGCTGCTGTTTGACGCCCATCTCGCGCAATCCCGCGCAGGAGTCGTGATAGGTCACGCTGCCGGTGAAGCTGCCTGGAACGCGATCGATCTTGACCACGTTGACCAGGAAGTCGGTCAACTCCCATGTCTTTGCGGCCAGCGCACCCGAGCGTCGCAGCATGGCCGGATCGTCGCGAAAAAGGTCCGCGTAGTGCGTCTTGATCATCCCGCTGCACGAGCCGGAGGGCGCGACGAGATAGTCGCAACCTTCGAACTCGGCGACGAGCTTGGTTGCGAGCGCAATCGCTCCTTGACGGTCGCCCGAGTTGTAACCGGGCTGGCCGCAGCAGGTCTGCGATGGAGGGACGAACACGGTTGCGCCGGCAGACTCGAGCAGCCTGATCGCCGCGAATCCGATCGAGGGCCGCATCAAGTCGACGAGGCAGGTGAAGAAGAATCCGACGCGCATGGGAATTGAAGGCTTGCACCGTCGATGTTAGCACGACGTGAAACCGGGTTTACCGAGCTCTGCGCGTCAATAGGACAGGGTAAGCGCAACGACGCACATCCCCATCAGCTGCTGCGGAAAGATTCCGACCAGGAGCAGCGCCAGGCCATTGATCGACAGGAGGACGCGCGTGTCCAGTCGCGCGGCGATCGGCGCCGTATCCACGGGGTCGTCGAAGTACATGAGCTTGACGATGCGCACGTAGTAATAGGCGCCGACCAGCGACGCGATGACCGCCACCACCGCGAGCCACACCATGCCGATGTCGACAGCGGCTTCGATCACCGAGAATTTGGCATAGAACCCTACCGTCGGCGGCACGCCTGCAAGCGAAAACATCGTCAGCAGCATCATGAATGCGTACCAGGGACTGCGCTGATTGAGTCCCTTGAAATCGTCCAGCTGGTCGGCTTCGAAGCCGCGTCGCGACAGCAACAGCACCATGCCGAAGCCCACCAGCGTGGTCAGCACATAGGTGACGGTGTAGAACATCGCCGCACTGTAGCCGTTGACGCTCGCGGTCAGGAACCCCATCAGCATGAAGCCCATGTTGGCGATCGTGGAATACGCAAGCATGCGCTTGACGTTGGTCTGGGCGATCGCGATAACGTTGCCGACAATCATCGACAACAGCGACAGGACAACCAGCATGCCCTGCCAGTCGAACGCAAGCGAGGACAGCGATCCGACGAGGAGCCGCATCATGAATGCGAACGCCGCGAGCTTGGTCGCGGTACCGATAAAAAGGGTGATCGCGGTCGGCGCACCGTCATAAACATCGGGCAGCCACATGTGATACGGGACCGCACCGAGCTTGAACGCGATCGCCGAAACCACGAAGACCAGCCCGAAAATCAGAATGATCTTGTTTGCGCCTGGCGCCGCGATCGCCGCCCCTACGCGGCCCAGGTCGAGCGAGCCGGTAGCCCCGTAGAGCATAGACATGCCGTAGAGCAGAAGCCCCGACGCAAGCGCTCCGAGCACGAAGTATTTCATCGACGCCTCCACCGCGGTCGACGAATCGCGCCGCAAGGCGACCATCGCGTACAGGGAGAGTGACTGCAGCTCCAGTCCAAGATATAGCGTAAGAAAGCTGTTGGCGGAAATCATCACCAGCATGCCGAGCAAGGCAAACATGGTCAGCACGAAGGTCTCGCCCCGAAACAGCCCGCGGTCTGTGAGGTAGGTCCGCGAATAGGCGAGCGTGAGCACGACAGACATGCAGGTGAGGAATGTCAGGAAATCTGCCAGCGCATCGGCGACGAACATGTTGCCGAAGGTGCGCATCGGCGCGGCGTGGAAAAGGTCGACTCGATAGCCGAAAGCGACGAGCTGAATGGCGCGCTCATGCCCGGGATAGAGCGACAACCACGCGGTGACGAGAAGACCGAGCTGGGTCAGCCAGTAGGAAATTTCCCGCCGCGAGTCGGGCACGAACAGATCGATCACCAGGACCGCGCACGCTGCAGTCAACAGCGAGATCTCCGGCAAAGCCGGAATGAAGTCGAAGGCGGGCAGCATCGGCATCGTTACAGTTTGCTGTTCGCGACGTGTGCGAGAAGGTCGGCCACCGAGGCGTGCATGACGTCGGTGAACGGCTTCGGATATACGCCGAGCGCAAGCACCGCCACGACAAGCGTTGCCAGAAGCCAGAATTCAC
>VBCZ01000012.1:0-4775 GCA_005889025.1 Betaproteobacteria bacterium | reverse complement strand
CGTGTACGCCGCGCCGAGAATCATGATGGTTGCGGCGGCAAAGCCGAGCCAGAAGTTCGCCTTGATCGCGGCGAGGATCACCATGAATTCACCGACAAACCCTCTCGTGCCCGGCAGGGCCGCGTTGGCCATCGCGAAGAGCATCGCGAACGCCGCGAAACGCGGCATGGTGTTGACCACGCCGCCGTAGTCGGTAATGAGCCTGCTATGCATGCGGTCGTACAGGACGCCGACGCAAAGGAACAGCGCAGCGGAAACGAATCCGTGCGAAATCATCTGCACCAGCCCGCCCTCGATCCCCATCTGGCTGAACAGGAAGAATCCGAGGGTGACGAACCCCATGTGCGAGATCGACGAATACGCGATCAGCTTCTTCATGTCCGCCTGCACCAGAGCAACGAACCCGATGTAGACCACCGCGATGAGCGAAAGCGCGATCACGAAGCCGGTGAGATATCGGCTCGCGTCGGGCACGATGGGCAGGATGAAGCGCACGAAGCCGTATCCGCCTACCTTCAGCGTGATCGCCGCCAACACCACCGAGCCCCCGGTCGGCGCCTCGACGTGCGCATCCGGAAGCCATGTGTGCACCGGCCACATCGGCACCTTGACCGCGAATGCGGCGAAAAACGCCACGAACAGCAGCACCTGCGTCTTCAGCGAGAGCGGCAGCTGATACCACTCGAGAATCGAAAAACTGCCTCCACTCACCGAATACAGATAGATCAGCGCAACGAGCATCAGCACCGAGCCGAGGAAGGTATAAAGAAAGAACTTGATCGCAGCGTAGACGCGATTCGGGCCGCCCCAGATCCCGATGATCAGGTACATGGGTATCAGCATCGACTCGAAGAACACGTAGAAGAGGACGCCGTCCAGGGCGGCGAAGACGCCGTTGATCAACCCCGACATGATCAGGAACGCCGCCATGTACTGCGCGACCTTCCGCTCGATCACGATCCACGCCGACCAGACGACAAGCACGGTGATGAAGCTGTTGAGCAGCACCAAGAGCACCGAGATGCCGTCGACGCCCAGAAGATAGTTGACGTTGAATCTCGGAATCCACTCGATAGCCTCGTTGAACTGCATCTCCGAGGTGCCGAGCTGGAAGTGCGCATACAGCGGGATCGTGACCGCGAATCCCGCGATTGCGCCGACCAGCGCCAGCCAGCGCGCCGCGGCGGCGTCGCGATCGCGATTGAGCGCCAGCACAAACAGGCCCGCGACGATCGGGACCCAGATGGCGAGGCTAAGGTACGGAATCATGCCGCTTTCAACGTCCGGTCCACCAGACCAGCATCGCGAACACCCCGAGTATCATCGCGAAGGCATAGTGATAGACGCGCCCGGTCTGCATCTCGCGAAGAACTGCCGATGCCGCGCGGACCAGGTGTGCGCTGCCGTTCACCATCAATCCGTCGATGAGCGATCGGTCCCCGGCATTGGCGAAGAAGGCGCCGACCCGCCTGAAACCTCCCGCGAAGAACCAGTCGTTGAAGCGATCGATGTAATAGTTATTGAGCAGCAGATCGTAGAGTGCGCCGGCTCGCGCGCGGACCTTCGCCGGGAGATCGGTCCGCCGGATATAGAGCAGCCACGCGGTCGCCATTCCCCCCACCGCGAGCCAGAACGGCAGCGAGAGCAAACCATGCTCGATGAACGTCGCTACGCCGTGCCACTCCTCCCGGAGGGTGGCGAGCCCGGCATGTTGAGGCGAGATAAAGATCGATGTCGCGAAAAAATCCCCGAAGACGATGCGCTCGATGTACGCCCATCCCGAATACACCGAGGGAATGGCCAGGAGGATGAGCGGAACGGTCACGACCCACGGGCTTTCGCGCGGTTCGGGAACGTGCGCATGCTCCTCGTGAGCGGGCTCCTCGGTCACGTGGTCCGGCGCGTGGGCCTCCACGTGGCGGAAACGCTCTTCGCCGTGGAAGGCGAGGAAAAGCATGCGAAAAGTGTAGAACGCCGTCAGGAACACGCCGATCGTCACTGCGAATTCGGCGTAGCCATGGCCACGCACCGTCGATAGATGGACCGCCTCGATGATCGCGTCCTTGGAGAAGAATCCGGCGAACGGGGGAATGCCGGCGAGCGCGAGCGCTCCGATCCACATGGTTGCATAGGTGATCGGCATGTACCGGCGCAAGCCGCCCATCCTGCGCAGGTCCTGCTCGTGATGAAGCGCGATGATCGCCGAACCGGCGCCCAGGAAAAGCAGCGCCTTGAAAAAAGCGTGAGTCATGAGATGAAAGATCGCCGCCGAGTATGCCGACACGCCGAGCGCGACAGTCATGTACCCTAGCTGCGAGAGCGTCGAATAGGCAACGACGCGCTTGATGTCGTTTTGCACGATCCCCAGGATCGCCATGAACAGCGCAGTTGTCGCGCCGATGACGGTGACGAACGACAACGCCGTTTCGGACAGCTCGAACAAGGGACTCATGCGCGCGACCATGAAGATACCCGCGGTTACCATCGTCGCCGCATGGATCAATGCCGAAATCGGCGTCGGACCTTCCATCGAATCGGGCAGCCACACGTGCAGCGGGACTTGCGCGCTTTTGCCCATCGCACCGACAAAAAGCCCGATGCAGATCGCCGTCATCAGCGACGTCTGCTTGTTGCCGAGGAGGCTGAGCTTCGCGCCGGCCAGCCCGGGCGCGGCGGCGAACACCGTCGTGTAATCGAGCGAGCCGAAGTAGGCGACGATGAGGCCGATGCCGAGCACGAAGCCGAAGTCCCCGACGCGGTTGGCGAGGAAAGCCTTGAGGTTGGCGTAGATCGCCGTTGGGCGCGTGAACCAGAAGCCGATGAGGAGATAGGACACCAGCCCGACCGCCTCCCAGCCGAAGAAGGGCTGGAGGAAGTTATTCGCCATCACCAGCATCAGCATGCTGAAAGTGAACAGCGAAATGTAGGAGAAGAATCGGGTGTAGCCGGGATCGTCTTCCATGTAGCCGATGGTGTAGACATGAACCATCAGCGAGACAAAGCTGACGACGGTGATCATGAGCGCGGTGAGCGGATCGATCAGAAAGCCGATCGCGAATTTGATCCCGCCGGACGTCATCCAGACGTAGATATCGCCGTTGAAGGTATTGCCGGCGACGACGTCGCGCAGGATCACCGCCGATGCGGCCATCGATACCGCGACGCCCAGAATGCAGATCCAGTGCGACACCGCGCGTCCAAGGCGGGGTCCCCAGAGACCGACGATAATTGCGCCGACAAGCGGCGCCAAGGGGACGAGCAGATAGAGCGATCGCATCGTCATTGCCCGCCTACCCCTTGAGTGTCCCCAGGTCCTCGACGTCGATCGACCCTATGTTGCGGAAGAGCAGCACCAGGATCGCGAGCCCGATCGCCGACTCCGCCGCGGCCACCGTCAGGATGAAAAAAACGAATATCTGTCCGGCGGTGTCGTCGAGATAACGTGAAAACGCGATGAAGTTCAGATTGACCGCCAGCAGCATGAGCTCGAGCGCCATGAGCATGATGATGACGTTGCGGCGGTTGAGGAAGATACCAATGACGCTGATGGCGAACAGAATCGCCCCCAGCACGAGGTAATGCGATAGCGTCGGTTGCACTCCAAACGACAACTGAACCTCCCTGCCCAGCGGCCGCAAATGCCGCCAGAGAACCCGTCGCGTTCGAAAACGCGATCAACCTCGATCCACTTTTTCTGCTTCCCGCGTTGGCCGCGGGTCTACGTCTTCTTCTCCTCCGTCGCAGTCGGCTCATCCCTGCGCTCGGGCGCCATCTTGAGCACACGCAGCCGGTCGTTGCGGCGGACTTTCACCTGCGTGCCAGGATCCTGGTATTTCGTCTCGCGCCGAGTGCGGTGGGTCAGCGCGATCGCGGCAATGATCGCGACCAGCAGCACGACGGCGGCGATTTCGAACGGATACGCGTAGTCGGTATAGACCTGCAAGCCGAGCGCGCGCGTATTGCTGAAGTTGGAAGCGGCCGGCACTGGCGCCGCGCCGGGAGCGACGTAGCCGCCGATGAGCACCAGCGCCATCTCGACCAGGATCAGAATGCCGACGCTCGCACCGACGGGAATGTAGCTTCGGAACCGCTCGCGCAGCTTGTCGAAGTTGACATCGAGCATCATGACCACGAACAGAAACAGCACCGTGACCGCGCCGACGTACACCAATACCAGCACAATCGCCAGGAACTCGGCCTGCAGCAGCATCCATACGCCTGCGGCGCTGAAAAACGACAATACCAGCCAGAGCGCCGAATGCACCGGGTTTCTGCTGGTGATCACGCGCAGTGCCGCGAATATCAGGATCGCGGCGAACGCGTAAAAGATGAACGGCAGTATGTTCACGTCAAGTCATCGATACTTGGCGTCGCTCGCGCGGTCGGCGGCGATCTGCGCTTCGTAGCGGTCGCCCACTGCCAGCAGCATTTCCTTGGTGTAGATGAGGTCGCCGCGCCGCTCGCCGTGATATTCGAGGATTCGCGTCTCGACGATGGAGTCCACCGGACAGCTTTCCTCGCAGAACCCGCAGAAGATGCACTTGGTGAGGTCGATGTCGTAGCGGGTCGTGCGCCGGGTTCCGTCGGCGCGTTCCTCGGACTCGATGGTGATCGCCAGTGCCGGGCACACCGCCTCGCACAGCTTGCACGCGATGCAGCGCTCCTCGCCGTTGGGATAGCGGCGCAGGGCATGCAGCCCGCGGAAGCGCGGGCTCATCGGCGTCTTTTCCTCCGGGAACTGCACGGTGATCTTGCGCGCGAACATGTAGCCGCGC
>VBCZ01000329.1 GCA_005889025.1 Betaproteobacteria bacterium | reverse complement strand
CTTCCGCCAGCCGGCCCTCTTTCATTGCCGCCGCCGCACGCTGCTGGCTGCGCAGCGCGAAGGCATCCTGGTCCTCGCGCGAGATCTTGAAATCCGTTGCGACGTTCTCCGCGGTTTCCGGCATCGAGTCCACACCGTACTTCGCCTTCATGAGCGGGTTGATGAAGCGCCAGCCGATGGTCGTATCGAAAATCTGCGCCGAACGCGAAAATGCCGACTCCGCCTTGCCCATCACGAACGGCGCGCGCGACATGCTCTCGACGCCGCCTGCGATCATCAGCGATGTTTCACCGCTCTTGATGGCTCGCGCGGCGACCGCAAGCGCGTCCATGCTCGAGCCGCACAGACGGTTCACCGTCGATCCCGGGATGGCATCGGGCAGTCCTGCGAGCAGCAGCGACATGCGCGCGACGTTGCGGTTGTCCTCGCCGGCCTGGTTGGCGCAGCCGTACACGACATCGTCGATGGCCGCCCAGTCGACGGCCTTGTTGCGCTCGATCAGGGCCCGGATGGGCACTGCGCCCAGGTCGTCGGCGCGCATACCGGCGAGCCCGCCGCCATAACGTCCGATCGGCGTGCGCACGGCGTCACATATGAATGCATCCTGCATGGATTCAATCCTCCCGATCAGTGCGCCATCGCAGGAGACGATGCGCGCACGAGCGGAACGCCGGTGATCCGTTCCAACTCTTCGAACGACAGTTCTTCGACGATCTCGACCACGCGCAAGCCCTCGGGCGTCACGTCGATGACCGCCAGATCGGTGTAGATCCGGTTGACGCAAGCCACACCGGTCAGCGGGTACGTGCACCGCTCGACGATCTTGGAGGCGCCGCTCTTGGTCTGGTGATCCATCATGACGAACACGCTCTTGGCGCCTATTGCCAGATCCATGGCGCCGCCTACGGCAGGGATCGCATCTTTCGCCCCCGTGTGCCAGTTGGCGAGATCGCCCGTCCTGGAAACCTGAAAAGCGCCGAGCACGCAAAAATCGAGGTGGCCTCCGCGCATCATGGCAAATGAGTCCGCGTGATGAAAATAGGCGCCGCCGGTGAGCAGCGTCACCGGCTGCTTGCCGGCGTTGATCAGATCCGCATCCTCCTGGCCAGCCGCGGGCGCGGGTCCCATGCCAAGCAGCCCGTTCTCGCTGTGCAGGAAGATTTCCCGGTCGCGCGGCAGATGGTTCGCGACCATCGTCGGCAATCCGATGCCGAGGTTGACGTACGCCCCTTCCGGAATATCGCGGGCGACGCGTGCAGCCATTTGATCTCGGCTGAATCGCTTCATCATGCGCTCCTCGTTGGCTCTCACGCAGCGGCCTGCGGCTGCGTCAACGCGTCAGCTACGTCGACTCCCACCACGCGCTGAACGAAGATCCCCGGCGTGACCATGACTTCGGGATCGATGGCGCCCAGCTCGACGATTTCGCGAACCTGGACGACCGTGCACTTCGCGGCCGACGCCATGATCGGCCCGAAATTGCGCGCCGTCTTGCGGTACACGAGATTGCCCCAGCGATCGCCTTTCTCCGCCTTGACCAGCGCGAAGTCCGCGCTAATCGGGTATTCGAGGACGTAGCCGCGGCCATCGATGATACGGGTTTCCTTGCCTTCGGCGAGCGGCGTGCCGTACGCCGTCGGGGTGAAAAAAGCGCCGATGCCCGCGCCCGCGGCGCGTATGCGCTCGGCGAGATTGCCTTGCGGGACGAGCTCGAGCTCGATCTCGCCCGCGTGATAGAGCGAATCGAATACATAAGAGTCGGTCTGCCTCGGAAACGAGCAGATGATCTTGCGAACGCGTTTTTTCTTGAGCAGCGCCGCAAGCCCGACCTCGCCGTTGCCCGCGTTATTGTTGACGATGGTCAGATCGCGCGCCCCCTGGTCGATAAGCGCGTCGATCAGCTGCGAGGGCATCCCCGCCGTGCCGAACCCGCCGATCATCACTGTCGCGCCGTCGGGAATATCCGCGACTGCGGCGGCGGGCGTGGACACGGTCTTGTCGATCATCGCTTCCTCCGGTTGCATGTGCGATTATCGCACTTTTGGGCGGTCAACGAACAAATATTACGTCGTCGGGCGGCGAACGTCAATGGGCGGTTATCGAAATAAGGGGCGTTTATCGGCCAACTGGTATGATTCCTGGATCGACAAATCATTGCGTGCGATTGCCATGGCCAAACCCGTCCCGTCTCGCGCACGAGCCGCACGCGAAGGCTCGAGTCAGCGCACCGGCATTGTCGCGCCGAATCCCCGGCACGTCACGCCTGCCTCGGAGATCGATGCCCTCACCGGCGATCCCAACTTCATGACCTCGCTTGCACGTGGGATCGCCGTGATCCGGGGGTTTACCCAGCAACGCCGGCACTTGACCATTGCGCAGTTGAGCCAGCGAACTGCGCTGTCGCGCGCGGCGGTGAGGCGCTGCCTGTACACCCTGGCAAAGCTCGGCTATGTGAGCTCCGACGACGGACGAGGCTACTCGCTCCGACCAAGAGTGCTGGCGCTAGGGCACGCGTATTTGTCATCGACGCCGCTGCCGACACTGGCGCAGCCGCTCCTCGACAGCATCAGCGATCAACTTCACGAATCGAGCTCCATGGCGGTGCTGGAAGGCGATGAGATTCTCTACGTCGCGCGCTCGACGACGACGACACGCCTCATGTCGATCGATCTCGGACTCGGCAGCCGCCTGCCCGCGTACTGCTCGTCGATGGGGCGCGTGCTTCTTGCCGATTTGCCCGCAGCGGAGATCGATGCGTATCTTTCGCGGGTCAGCCTGGTGAAGCTCACCCATCGGACGGTTTCTACAGCGAGCGAGCTCAAGCGCGTGCTGGCCACCGTCCAGCGCCATGGTTACGCAGTCGTCGATCAGGAGCTGGAGTTGGGATTGCGCTCGATCGCGGTTCCGGTCAAGGATGCCGCCGGCCGC
>VBCZ01000330.1 GCA_005889025.1 Betaproteobacteria bacterium | reverse complement strand
ATCGGCTCCGCGAAACCGCATATGCGCCGTTCATCGCCACGCTGCGGGCGAACATGCGCCACGCGGGCGCGTTGCGCATCGATCACGTGCTCGGCCTCAATCGCCTGTTCTGGATTCCGGCGGCCGCCGATCCCGCCGATGGCGCCTACGTACACTATCCGATAGACGATTTGCTCGGCATCCTCGCGCTGGAAAGCCAGGCCCATCGCTGCATGGTGATCGGGTATCGCGTGCTTCTGTTCGAACGCGATCCAGCGGGCGAATTCAAGCGGCCCGCGGAATATCCGAAGCAGGCGATCGTCACCGCGAGCACGCACGACCTTCCGACGCTTGGCGGTTGGTGGGAAGGGCTGGACATCTATCTTCGTGCAGATCTCGGCTTGTTTCCCTCCGACGACACGAAGGCGCAGCAACTGCGCGAGCGAGCGCTCGATCGATCCCGGCTGTTGCGCGCGCTCGAACGCCAAGGCTTGTTGCCGGAAGGAATCGGCACCGATCCCGTCTCGGCGCCGAGGATGACCAATGAGCTCGCGCGCGCGATCCAGGTCTTCCTTGCGCGCACTCCGTCGCAGCTGATGGTAGTGCAGCTCGAGGATGTCATCGGCGTGCGCGAGCAGGTAAACCTTCCGGCGACGACCGATGCGCATCCGAACTGGCGGCGCAAGCTTCCGTTGCCGCTCGAGAAGTGGGGCGCGGACGCGCGCTTCGAGAGGCTTGCAGCGGCGCTGCTGCGCACGCGCGGAGGCGAATCGTCGGTCCCGGACAGGCACGCCCGTCCGGCGAATATTCCGCGCGCGACTTATCGCCTGCAGCTGCATCGCGATTTCACGTTCGTGGACGCCACCTCGCTCGTGCCCTATCTCGATGCGCTCGGCATCAGCCACGTCTATTGCTCGCCCTACCTTCGCGCGCGCGCAGGCAGCCGCCATGGATACGATATCGTCGATCATGGCGAGCTCAATCCAGAGATCGGGACGCGCGAGGATTTCGATCGCTTTGTCGAGGCGTTAGCCGGCCGCGGCATGAGTCACATCGCCGACATCGTGCCCAATCATATGGCGGTGATGGGACGCGACAACGCATGGTGGATGGACGTTCTGGAAAACGGCCCATCGTCGGCATATGCCGGCTATTTCGATATCGATTGGCATCCCATCGACGCAAGCATGACCGGAAAGGTGCTCGTTCCCGTCCTGGGCGAGCCCTACGGCAGGGTGCTGGAGCGCGGCGAGCTCAAGCTGCGCTTCGAACCGGAGCTTGGCTCGTTCGCGGTTTTCTACTACGAGCACCGCCTGCCCATCGATCCGCGAACGTACCCGCAAGTCCTCGAAGCCTTATCCGGTGCGGCGGACGGACCGCTGCCTCAAGCCGTCGGCAGCGAGCTGGAGGCGCTCGTCGCCGCGTTTGGACGACTTCCGGCGTCGCCCGCCGACACCGCAGAACAGGTCGACAAGCGGCAGGCCGATGCCAAGCTTTGCAAGTCGCGACTCGCCCGTCTTGTGCGTGAATCGCCTCCGCTCGCGCGCGGCATCGCCTCGATGCTGGAACGATTCAACGGAACGCCGGATCGCCCCGAGTCCTTCGCGGCGCTCCACGATCTGCTCGAGGCCCAGTCGTACCGCATCGCTTACTGGCGCATCGCGTCGGACGAGATCAATTATCGCCGGTTCTTCGACGTCAACGACCTTGCCGCGCTGCGCACCGAAAGCGAGGCCGTATTCGACGCGACCCACCGCTTCATGATCGATCTTGCGGCGCACGGCAAGGTAGGCGGATTTCGCATCGACCATCCCGACGGGCTCTACGATCCGGAAGGATATTTCCGGCGCATACAGCAGCGCTGGGCCGAGCGCCGTCGCGCGCTCTCGCACACTGCCGCCGACGCCGGTGCCCCGCTGTATGTCGTGGTCGAAAAAATCGATGCACTTCACGAGCAGCTGCCGGCAAACTGGCAAGTGCAGGGCACGACGGGCTACCGCTTCGCCAATCTGCTCAACGGTGTGTTCGTCGACACGGCCGCGCGGGCACGAATCGACCGTACGTGGCGGGCATTCACATCCTCCGAAGCGCTGGATTTCTTCGAAGCCGGCTATCGCGGCAAGCGAACGATCATGCGCAGCGCGCTCGCCGCCGAGCTCTGGGTGCTGGCAAGCCGGTTGCGGGGAATCGCTTGCGCAGACCGACACACGCGAGATTTGACGCTGTCGACGCTGCGCCAGGCGCTCGCCGGAGTCGCGGCGTGCTTTCCCGTGTATCGAACCTATGTCGATGGGCGTGCGTCCGCGCAGGACCGGCGCTACATCGACTGGGCGGTGTCGGTGGCGCGCAAGCGCAGCTTAAACGCCGACGCCAGCGTCTTCGATTTCGTCCGCGATGTCCTTCTGCTTCGGCCCCCTGAAGGTTCGTCGGCGTCGCTCGCGCCATCGTACCGCGCCTTCGCAATGCGCTTTCAGCAGTTCACCGCACCGGTCACCGCCAAAGGCATCGAGGACACCGCATTCTATGTATTCAACCGCCTGATATCGCTCAACGAGGTCGGCGGCGATCCCGAGCGCTTCGGCACGACGGTGAAGGCGTTCCATCGTGCAAACGCCGAGCGGCTCGCGCTCTGGCCGCACACCATGCTCGCCGGCTCCACCCACGACAACCCGCTGCGTGGCGACCGCTGGTGCGGCGCTGGAGCCGCATCAACCGCGCGCGAAAGCGCAGCGTCGACGACGCGCCGGCCCCCTCGAACAACGACGAGTACTTGCTCTATCAGACGCTCGCCGGCACGTTTCCCGCGGGAGACACCGACCCGTCGACGCTGGAGCTGTATCGTCAGCGAATCGTTTCCTACATGGTGAAAGCTGCGCGCGAAGCAAAAACGCACACGAGCTGGCTGAGGGTGAACGACGCCTACGAGTCCGCGCTGGTCTCGTTTGTGGAAGCGCTGCTCGACGCAACACCCACGAACGCCTTCCTTGGCGACTTGCGCCAGAGCTGCCGGACATTTGCCTGGTACGGCGGCTTGAACAGCGTCGCGATGGCGCTGCTTCATTTCACGTCGCCGGGGGTTCCGGATATCTATCAGGGGAGCGAGATCGGCGACTTGAGCCTCGTGGATCCGGACAATCGGCGTCCCGTCGACTACGCCCTGCGGCGCGGTGTGCTCGATACGCTCGACGCGCTCGCGAACGCGCCGCCGACTTGCGCCAGAGCTGCCGGACATTTGCCTGGTACGGCGGCTTGAACAGCGTCGCGATGGCGCTGCTTCATTTCACGTCGCCGGGGGTTCCGGATATCTATCAGGGGAGCGAGATCGGCGACTTGAGCCTCGTGGATCCTGACAACCGCCGTCCCGTCGACTACGCGCTGCGGCGCGGGCAGCTCGACTCGCTCGACTCGCTCGCCAACGCGCCCGACCCGCAGCGCATCGCCGGCTTGCGCGCGTTGCTCGATACGCCGCACGACGGCCGCCTGAAAATGTGGGTGACGTGGCGCGCGCTGGGCGTGCGTCGCCGCGATCCGGAGCTATTCTCCGACGGCGGCTACACTCCGCTGGAAGCCGGCGGAACTCGAAGCCGGCACGTGGTCGCGTTCGCGCGACATCATGGGAAGCGGACGGTGATCGCCATCGCGGCGCGCATGTTCGCGTCGCTTGGCGTCCCAGTGGGCGAGCCGCCGATCGGCGATCGCGCGTGGGGCGACACGCGCGTGGCGCTCTCGAACCTGCGGTCAAACGGGCGGATGACCGACATGCTCACCGGCCGGACGATCGACGTCAGCGGCTCGGAGCTTCCCGCCGCGAGCGCATTCGAGCATCTCCCGGTCGCGCTGCTCATCGCGGACGCGCAAAACCTCGCGTGAATTTGAGCGCGGGCGAATGAATTTTCTACGCCACAGCGCGACTGCAAAATCAATGCAGGCGCTGCCGGCCCTTGCGCGATGCTTCGCGGCGTTGCGCCCGCCGCTCGGCCCGATTCGGCGAATCGGTGCGGTTGCGCTCCTGCCAGAACCGGCAGATGAGCACCGCGGCGATAGGCAACTCGTCGATCATCCCGAGCCTTTTTTCTTCGGTATCGACCCAGTCCAGATATTCGGGATCGTGGTCGCCGTAGGCGAGCGCCTCGATGGGCAGCATCCAGTCGCGCGATGCATCTTCGGCGTACAGCGGCTCCCATTCCGCTTCGCGCAATAGGACGCCCGTCATGTAGCCCTCGCACCACGCGCTGGCTTCCGGCGGATTGCGGTCATCCCTGCCGCCGGGATCGGCGTGATACAACAGCGGCTTGAAACGCGTCGGCGATTCGGAAAGCGTCTGGCGTATGCTCTGCTGCAGGCGCAGCACCAGCGACAGAATGCGCTCGGCCTGCTCGTTGTTCTGAAACACTGGCGTGACGCTGCGCTGGCTGTCGCTCCACAGCACCGGCAGCCACTCCGAGGGCTGGATGAGCTCGGGTCCGCTGACGATCGCGGTGAGAAAGCCGTCGAGCATCTCCAGGTCCATGCAATCCTGCGGGACCGCGTTGGAGCCGAGAAACGCCTCGAGCTCGTCGTAGTCGGCGTCGCCCAAGGGCTCGTCGAGCTTGGTGGATTCGGTCATGGCTGATTCTATTGCTTCTATTGCGCAAGGGGCGTCATCATCGCCCCAACGCCACGCGAAAGCAAATCCTCGGTCTGGCCGCCTTCAGCGCAGCGCATGGGCGGCGTTGATCGCCGCGGCAAATAGCAGCACCGCCCCCGCTTGATGCGCGGCGGCGAGCGGCAGGGGAACAACGAGCAGCAGCGTCGAGATGCCCAAAGCCACCTGCACGATCAGCATCGCGAGAAGCAGGTCCGCGCCGCGGCGAGACGACGCGGGCGCGGCGGGCGTCGACCGTACGCGCCACCAGAAGAGGGGAACGGCGATCGCCAGCGCCCACGCGATCGCGCGATGATCAAATTGCACGGTGGCCATGTTGTCGATGAAATTCAAATACCACGGATCGAGCAGCATGATCTCGGGCGGCACGATGTGCCCATTCATCAGCAGGAAGGTGTTGTATGCGAAGCCCGCACGAAGGCCCGCGACGAGCCCGCCGGAAAGCGCCATGACGAACACCAGCGCGGCCAATGCCGACGCGCCTCGAAACAGCCCGCGCGGATGCGCATCCACTCCCGTCCGAGCGGGCCGGAGGAGCGACAGCGCCAGCCAGAACATGGAAGCGAAAATCAACAATGCGAGCCCGAGATGCGCGGCGAGCCGAAGCTGCGATACGCGCGGATCGTCGACCAGCCCGCTTTGCACCATGTACCATCCGAGCGCGCCTTGCGCTGCGCCGAGAACGAAGATGCCGATCAGCATCGGCGCGAGGCGCGGAGGAATCCTGCCGCGCAAGCCGAACCAGATCAGCGGAAGAAGGAACACGACACCGATGAGCCGTCCGAGCAGCCGGTGGGCATACTCCCACCAGAAAATGGTCTTGAAGGCATCCAGCGTCATGCCGCGGTTGACCTCGCGATACTCCGGCGTCGCCTGATACTTGCGGAACGCTTCGTCCCAATCGGCCGTGGAAAGCGGCGGGATCGTGCCGACGATGGGCTGCCACTCGGTGATCGACAGTCCCGAATGGGTGAGCCGCGTCACGCCGCCGACGACGAC
>VBCZ01000328.1 GCA_005889025.1 Betaproteobacteria bacterium | reverse complement strand
GAAACGCTGTCCCTTCCTTTCGAATTCACTCATCGAGCGCCTCTTTGCCCACGCTTCAAGCTAGTCCGGCCGCGGACGGACGACGGTGACAGTGCACGGCGCCTCGGCCACGACCTGCGCGGACACGCCCGGGAAAAGGCGCGTGGACGCGCTGCGGGCAGCCCCTATGAGTATCTGATCGACGTCGTTCATCCTGGCATAGTCGATCAGCGCTCCCGCCGGTTTTTCCGACTCTAGCACGTGATAGGTCAATCTTTCCTCAGGCAGTTGCAGCGGCTTGGCCCAGCGGCGCAGGTTCACCAGATGCTTGATATGGCGACCCGTAGCCGTGTCTTCGTAGCGTTCGCCCGAGAGTGCCGCCGCGAGCGGCACCGCTGTCACGCAGGCAATCCGGCAAAGGTCGTCGGCGACGATCAGGCGCCGCGCCGCATCTCGCAGCGCCTCGAACAGCGTGTCGTCGGCCTGCGCGGGGCTGATCGCTACCAGTACGATCGGTGCAGGTCCGATCCGCGTCGACGGCGGCGGGCACGGCGCAGGTTCGAACCTCTTGGCACGCGCCCAGCGACGGATTCGCCTTCCCCAGCCGGCGCGACGCTCCCGCAGCCCACGGTCGGTGATCGCCACCTGCGCGTGATTTGCGAGGTCGAAGGCGACTTCCGCCGCGGACGCGTATCGATCGCGGGCATCGACCTCGAGGCAACGCAGAATAATCTCCTGCAGCCAAGCGGGTACTCCGGCAACGAGCGCCCGCGGCGGGACCGGGTCGCGATGGAGCCGCTGTCGCAGCCGGGCGATCGTGGTTGGATTGCCGAATGGAAGACGTCCGGTGGAGAGCTGGTACAGGATGGCCCCGAACGCGAAGAGGTCGCTGCGAGGGTCGCAGCGCACGCCGAGCGCCTGCTCGGGCGCCATATACACCCAGTTGCCGACCGGCGAGCGGATTTCTTCGGCCAGGAGGTCCGGATAATGGCTGTGGTGCGCGAGCCCGAAATCGATCAACACCGCTTCACCGTGCGTGCGATACAGCACGTTGGTCGGTTTCAGATCGAGATGCACGACGTCCTGCCGGTGAAGATCGTGCAATGCGAGGGCGAGCGCGGAACCCAGCCGTGCAATCTCCTCGGGCCCAATGGGCGCCCGGCCGACCCAGTCGTTCAACCTGACGCCTTCGACATATTCCATGACCAGGTAGGGCGTGGTTTCGACGTCGCCGAAGGCCACCAATGTCGGATAATGCGGACCTTGCGCGAGCGCACCGAGCACCATCCGGCAGACCTCGAACGCGATCACGTTGACGGCGCGCTCACCGGGACCGAGGCGCGGGATTTTGATGATGAGAGGAAGCGGACCGTCGGGCCCGGTCAAGCGATAAATTGTCGCCATGCTGCCGGCGTGGAGAAGCTCGCCCAGGAGGAAGCCATCGACCTCGCTGCCTGGGCCCAGCGAATTCATGCCGGCCTTTTATGCACCGCGTTCGATCCGCCGGGCCAGCCGCTCGGGCAGTCCGGCAGATCGAATCTTTTGAGCGGCGGAGCTGTGGTCGTAGGGAACGCGAAAGAATGTCAGCCTCGAGCGCTCCATATCGGCCAGTGCATAGCATGCCTTGTTGATGCGGTCGCGCGGCTGTCCCGCGGAGCCGACGATGGCAAGCCACTGGCGATGCTTACCCGTAGGGATGGGGGTCCCCGGCACCGGCCGGAAAGGCATCGGCCGTCCCCCGGCGCCCATGTAGTACAGCTTGGGTTCGTGCACATGTCCGCAAAAGATGTAGGTGGCATTTCCGGCCGTCATGCTCTCTTGCGCTTCCGCCGGTCCGGTGACATAGGTCCATCGCTCGGGTGCGGCGGCACTGGCGTGCACGAAGAGGATATTGTCATCCCTGATGGTGAGAGGCAGACCGGCGAGAAATGCGCGCTGCCTTTTGCCGAGCTGGTCTCTCGTCCAGGCAATAGCGGCCTGCGCGTTATCGTTCAGTGAATCGTCAGGACGTCCGATCGCCGCCGCATCGTGATTGCCGAGCACGACTACTGCGCCGTTGGCCGCGTGCTGCTCGATCAAGTCGAGCACGGCCACCGGATCCGCCCCGTAGCCGACAAGGTCGCCGAGAAATGCATGCCGATCCGCTCCCAGCGACTGTGCGTGGGCGAGGCAGGCCGTGATCGCTTCCAGGTTGCTGTGTATGTCGGCAAACAATGCCAGCTTCATCGGGATCGAATTACCTTTGCTCGGCGACCCGATCGGGATCCGTCGCCGATCCGCGGAGCCTTGTCCACACCGTAGCACGCCGCATGTCCGGCGGTGCAATCGTCGTCGAGGGATCCCATGACGATGAAGTCAAAAACCCCAGCGCGCGTTCAGCCGGAAGCGCGCTGCATTAGCGAGCGAAAAGCTCACTGTTCCGGAGCTGCCTCGAGGCAGTAGCCCACACTGCGCACGGTCGAGATCTTTATGCCACCGCCCGAGAGCTTCTTTCGCAGCCGGTGCACGTATACCTCGATTGCGTTGGTGCTGATCTCCTCGCCCCACTCGCAAAGGTGATCGACGAGTTGGTCCTTGTGCACCAGGCGGCCCGGGCGCCGTAAGAACAGCTCGAGCAGTCCGAGCTCGCGCGCTGACAGCTCGAGCCGCTCGCCGCTGAGTTTTAGTTTCTGCTGGAAGCTTGCCCCGGAACAGCGCCGGGAACGGTGTTCCGCCTCGAGCTCGGCGAGTTTGAACGGCTTGGCCAGGTAATCATCGGCACCGGCATCCAGTCCGCGTACGCGGTCGTCGACGCTATCGAGCGCGGTGAGCAGCAGCACCGGCAGTGTCGAGTTGCGCGCGCGCAGACGCTTGAGCACTTCGAATCCGGAAAGCCTTGGCAGGCTGATATCGAGAATCAGCAGATCGAATTCATGGGTGCCGAGGGCGGCATCGGCTTCGGCGCCGTTGTTGACCCAATCGACCGCATGGCCCGAATGACGCAGCGTGCGCTGCAGCCCGTCCGCCAGTATCGGGTCGTCTTCCGCGATCAGAATACGCATCGGCGTCCTCCTGGCGCACTGCAACGCCTGCGCCCGCGCGGCCAGTCTAGCAAAGAAAAGAGCTCGAGGCGGAACACCGTTCCCGGCGCTGTTCCGGGGCAAGCTTCCAGCAGAAACTAAGAGCGAGCGCAGAGCGGCAGTGCAAGCGCCTGGAGGACCTCTCCATTGGCCGAGTTTTCGGCAAACGCGACGATCGTCAGCGGGCCCGGGTCGGCAGGTAGCATGAGCGTGAGTTGCGCGACTGCCTCGCCGTTCGCGTCGAGCGACGGTCCGGCCCGCCATTGCCGAACGACGTGATCGTGCGCGAGTCGCTTGCCCGCGTTCTCGCCGGTCTTCACGTCGCTGACGAGTCCGCTTTGCACCAGCGCGACCGCGACGATCGCGTGCGCGCGATCGCGGGGATCAGGTACGCGCACGCGCAGATTTACTTTGACGCCGTTGGGGTGCGGTTCGGCGCCAATCTCGATGATCGCCCGCGCGGGTCTCGCGTTGATCGCGGCGATTGCGCCGGCGGGATCTCCTCCGGACTGCCACTGGGGGAAGTCGCGTCCTTGCAGCAGGATCTGCGGCGTGTAAACGAACGACGAGTATTGCCGGCGCATTTCTTCGCGCTGGCGCTCGGTGAATATCGGGCTTGCGAAGCGATCCTTCCATCCCAGCCGATCCCAGTAATCGACATGTAAGGCCAGCGGGACCACACGATTCGATCCGCTGGCCTGGTTGAAACGCGAGAGCCATCGGTCGGCCGGCGGACAGCTGTCACAGCCCTCGGAGGTATACAACTCGAGGAGCGCGACCGAGTGATCGGGACTTCTGGCCGTGCAATCCGCCATTGCGGCGGCCGGCCCGAGCATCAGTATTGCCGCAACGATTCCATGCCTCAAATCCACCGATATTCTCCGATTGCCAGGTCGAGCTCGATAGTCGCCGCACAAGGCTGCAT
>VBCZ01000326.1:1531-4287 GCA_005889025.1 Betaproteobacteria bacterium | reverse complement strand
AAAACCTGGCCGACCGGCAGCCTCGACAGAATCATGTTGCCGAAATGTCTCCTGCCGCCGCTCTCGGCAGGAACGTCGACTGCAACGCCGGGAACCGGAGTGTAGCCGGGAAGCGCGCGCGCGAGCTCGGCGAACTGGTTCTCGCCGCGACTCCCGCCGAGTCGGGGATCCGGATAGTTGTTGGCGATCTCCTGCAGGCACAGCACGTCGAAGTCGGCGATTGCCTCGGCGTGCTTCGCGATGCGCGCCGGGTCGACGCGACCGTCGACGCCGCGGCACCATTGAACGTTCCAGGTGATGAGCTTCATCGTCAATCAAAGAGCGTGGATGTCCATGAGCGAGCTCTAGCGAATGCCGGCGCGCATGAACGACTGCACAAATTGCTTCTGAAAAAGCAGAAAGCCCACGAGCAGCGGAGCCGTGGTGAGCAGTGTCGCTGCGGTAATGATCGACCAGTCTATACCCTGGTCCGTCGACGAGAACACCTGCAAACCCACGGTGAGCGGGCGCGACTCGACGGAGTTGGTTATGATGAGCGGCCAGAGAAAATTGTTCCAGTGATAGCTCACGCTCACCAGCGCGTACGCAAGATAGACCGGCCGCGCCAGCGGTACATAGACCTTCCACAACAACTGAAGCGGCGTGCATCCCTCGACGCGCGCCGCCTCGTCGAGCTCCCGCGGGACCGTCTTGAACGTCTGGCGCAGCAGGAATATCCCGAACGCGCTTGCCATGTACGGCAAGCCTATCGCGACAATGGTGTCGCGCAGGCCCAGCGCGTTCATCGTCCGGTAGTTCTCCACGATCAGCACGTCAGGCATGATCATGAGCTGCACGCAAGCTGCGCGCCGAGAACCATGGTGCACAGGACGATGGTGTTCACGAAGTAGCGCGCGAAAGGTGCGGCAGCCCACGCCCTGGCGAAGTTCTCGAGCGTGATCGGCGCGGTCAGCACGAAGCGCGTGGAAAATTCGCCGGGATGAAACGCGGTCCAGAGCGCGTAGGCGAGCGGCAGGATCCACAGTATGCCGAGGAGCCACGCCCCAACTGTCTCGAGCGCGAGCCCCGGGCCGCGAAGCTCGTAGGGCGTCGTGGTCACTGGTAATGCACCTTTCGCTCCAGGAACCAGAACTGCACGAGCGCCGCCGCGCCGAGTAGCGCAAGGAGCACCATCGTCAACGAAGCAGCGTAAGCCGTGTCCCAGAATCGAAACCCGATTTCATAGATGTAATAGAGCAGGAGCTCGGTCGCGTTATCGGGCCCTCCCCGGGTCATCACTATGACGTGATCGACGAGCCGGAAGGCGTTGATGACCGCATTCACCAGCACGAAAAGCGTCGTCGGCATCAAAAGAGGAAATGTGACGCGTCGAAAAAAGTAGGTCCGCGACGCGCCTTCGATCGCCGCCGCTTCGGCGAGCTGCGGCGACATCTGCTGCAGCGCGGCCAGGTAGAAGATCATGAAAAATCCCGCTTCCTTCCAAACCGTGACGACCATCAGGCAGAGTAGCGCGGTGCTCTTGCTCCCGAGCCAGTTGTGAGCGGGCAGGCCGAAGGCACCCAAGACCTGCTCGAGCAAGCCGTACCCCGGTGTGTAGAAGAAAACCCAGATGTTGGCCACCGCGATCATCGGCAGCACGGTCGGTGTGAAAAAAGCGAGACGAAGCGCGCCGCGGCCACGTATTTTGCCGTTGACCCAGGCGGCCATCAGCAGCGCCAGAGCGATCGAGAGGGGAATCGTTCCGGCAGCAAACCATAGATTGTTCGACAGGGACTGCCAGAAAATCGGATCGTCGGCGAGCTGTCGATAATTGTCCACGCCGACAAAAACCGGGGGCCGCGATCCCTTAGGCGTCGACAGAAAGCTGTGCCACAGCGTCGCGACCGCAGGGTAGTGCGTGAACAAGGCCAGCAGCGCGGCAGCGGGCAGGAGCAGCAGCCACCCATAGAGCCAGGTCGTCGTTCGGGTCATCTTCCCCTTTTGCCTACTCGCATCATTCCACCGGATGGCTCGAGTCTTCGTCGTCGCCCGGCACCAAGGTTTGCGCGCCGCTACTTCTTGTATGAGCGCAGCAAGCGCTCAGCCTCGCGCTGCGCGTCTTTCATCGCCTGGTCCGCCGGCTTGGTGCCGGTCAGCGCCGCCTGCAAGCCATCGTTGAGCGCCTTGGTGACACGCTGATTGTCATGCGTCGACAACTCGGCGACAGCGAACTGCAGCTGATCGCGCGCGACCGCCGCTGCCGGAAAATCGGCGACATACTTCTTCATCACGGGCGTCTCCCAGGCGTCGGGACGCACCGCGACATATCCGGTATCGATGCCCCATTGCGCGGCGCGCGCCGGCGAACTGATCCACTTGATGAACTTGAACGCCGCAGCCTGTTGCGCTGGATTCGCCTGCTTGAAGATATAGAAGTTGCCGCCGCCGGTCGGGCTGCCTCGACGCTTGTTGGCAGGCAGCATCGCTACGCCAAAGTCGAACTTGGCGTTGTTCTTGACATTGGTCAGGTTGCCGGTCGTCGTCCACATCATCGCGACCTTGCGCTCGAAAAAATCCTTGGGTGTCGTCCCCCACTCGACGATGCCGGGAGGGTGCACCTTGTATTTCGCTGCCAGATCGACCCAATACTGGAGCGCTTCGACAACCTCCGGCTTGTCGTAATACGTTTCGGTGCCCAGCGCGTTCATGAGCTGGACACCGTTCTCGGTCGTCAGCCCCTGAAAAAGCCAGTACGGAAACCCCGACGACGGAATCTG
>VBCZ01000326.1:0-1416 GCA_005889025.1 Betaproteobacteria bacterium | reverse complement strand
AAAGGGGATGCCCCAGGTCTTGCCGCCGGTCTGGCTGTTCTCCATGAACGCGGGATAAAAGCCTTTGAGCCACGCCTGATCTTCCGGTGTCCTGATCAGCGGATCGAAAGGAACGACGGCATCCTCGTCGATCAGGGTGTACATGTCGGTCGACAGGAGCACCGACATCGTGGGCGCGTCGTTGCCTTTCACCGCGGTCAGCGCCTTGGTGATCGAATCCTGATAGGTTCCTGAATATACGGGCCGGACCTTGATCGAGGGATTTTCCTTTTCGAAGTCCGCGGCGAAGTTGTCGATGAGCTTGGTGATCGGTCCGCCGACAGCGACGGGATAGTAAAAGGAAATCTCGACCGGCTGCGCCACCGCGAAAACGGAGATCGCGGCGGCGACAAGACCCGTCACACCGCGCCAGAACCAGACGTTTTTCATCGTGCTTCCTCCTTTTGGATGTTCGATATCATGCAATCATCTTTGGATGTTAATTCACGCGATCATGCTTGCGGGTAGGTCCCGCTCCACCATCAAGCGGTCGCCGCTCGCGGCGTCGAAATAATGCGCGGCTCCGGGTGCCCATGAAAGACGGGTGCTGTCGCCGCGGCGAAAAGCGACACGCCCACCGGTCCGCACCGTCAGGTATTCGACGTTATCGACCTGCGCCGGGCAGCCGTCGTCGAGGCCGGCGACGACATGTTCCGGACGCACGCCGAGCATCGCATCGGCGAGGTCGAACGATCCGACCTGGGGCCCGTCGCTTCCCAGGACGACCGCTCCGGTCCTCCCGCGGGCAAGCTTGAGCAGGTTCATGGGTGGGGTACCGATAAAGCGGGCGACGAAAATGTTCTCCGGCGTTTCGTAGAGGTCGGCCGGCGCGCCGTTCTGAACAATGCGTCCGGCGGAAAGCAGAATAACCCGGTCCGCCATGGTCATCGCTTCGACCTGGTCGTGCGTGACGTAGACCATGGTGATGCCGAGCTCGCGCTGCAGGCCGCGGATCTCCTGGCGCATCTCCTGGCGGAGCTGTGCGTCGAGGTTGGACAGCGGCTCGTCCATGAGGCACACCGGCGCTTCCGAGATGAATGCGCGGCCGAGCGCCACGCGCTGCTGCTGGCCGCCAGAAAGCTGCGATGGCTTGCGGTCGAGCACAGGCGCCGGTCCCGGTCGGCATTGGCGACTTTGCGCACCCGCAAGCCAAAGACGATGTTCTCCGCAACGGTCAAATGGGGAAAGAGCGCATAGCTCTGGAAAACCATCGCGATGTTGCGCCGTGCAGGCGGGAGCCTGGTCACGTCCCGTCCACCGATGACGATTCGGCCGGAATCGGTGTGATCCAGGCCGGCAACAAGCCGCAACGTGGTCGACTTGCCACAACCCGACGGTCCGAGCAGAACGTTGAGCGTGCCCTCATCGAGCGCAAAG
>VBCZ01000325.1 GCA_005889025.1 Betaproteobacteria bacterium | reverse complement strand
ACCATTAGCAACGCGGAAGCGATCGATCGACGGGGTCGCGAGCGCGAAGCAATGACGAAGCCTGCGGTGTTGTCAACCGCCGATTAACGATAGGAGATAGACATGCTTAACAGAAAACCTTTGATGGTCGCCGCCCTCGCGGCAACCGTGGCCGTCGCCACGCTTTCAACCCAAGCCTATGCAAATGACGACGCGCTGCTGGGCGCCGTCATCGGGGCCGGCATCGGAGCCGCAATCGGGCATAACGTGCACGGTCGCGACGGTGCAGTGGTCGGTGGCGCAATCGGAGCGCTGGCCGGTGCGAGCATCGCGGCTGGATCCGATCGTTACTACAATGTGGATTACGATTCGCCCGTCTATTACGGGCCCGCAGAGACCTACTATCAAACAGCGCCCGTCTACTACGGACGTCCGCCCTTCATCTATGCGACTCCCCGCGCGGACTACATAGGCTATCACTCGCCGCGCTATGTCCAGCACAGCCGGCACATCGACTATGGACGCCACGACCGGCATGGCGACAACGGCCACCGCGGACGCTGACGACGACTCAATGTCTTTGGTCGCCCGCCAAGCGGCCCCGCTTAAGCGAGCGGGGCCGCTTTTATATGGGAAATGCAGACGAGCCAAGTTTCAATGCCACGAGATGGCACGATAGTTCGGAACTTAACCCGACCGCATTCCCTCTCAATCAATTGATTCGTAGGCGCTTCCAGGTCCGGTTGCGGTCCATGCACCAAACAATTCGATGGCTTGCAGCGGTGCAGGCCGTTTTGGTTTAATCTGGAGAAGCGCGAGCGTCGCACCAGAGCAGTGAGGAACACGTGTTCAACGCAACACCGCCGACAACAGATACATGATCCGCAGAAAATGCCCAGGCTGTGGAAGCCGTAATGTGCGCCGCTCCAAGCGTATCGTCTCGGAGATGACGTGGAACCGCAATTTTATCTCGCCCTACCGCTGCCACGATTGCGAGAAGCGCTTTTCTCGAATCAGCAAAAACACCTATTATCTGGCCGGGATCGTCGCGTTGGCGATCGGGGCGGGGCTTTTTGTCCGGAGTGAATTTGAAATTCTGGATTACCCCTATCCCAAGTCAGCGCCAAAGGTGACCTCCCTGAAGACCGTCGCGGATACGACGAAGCTTGCACAGAAACAGGATCCGGTCGCGGAGTACACGCTTGCCCAGATCTACGCGCAAGGCGATGGCGTACCAAAGGATGATGCGCAAGCCCGGAAATGGATGAAGCTCGCCGCTGAACATGGCAACCCTGAGGCGGAATACGAAATGGGTATGGCCCTGCGCGAAGGGCGTGACGTCATCCAGGATTACGATGCCGCGCTCAAGTGGTTCATACGAGCCGCCGAAACTGGTAACGCGCGCGCGCAGTTCGAGTTGGGACACATGTACCGCGTGGGCATGGGCGTCCCTATCGACAATGTGAAAGCGTACATGTGGTTCAATCTCGCGGCCTCCAACGGAAACGCAGATGCGGACCGCGCACGCATTACGGTGTTGCCCTTGCTTTCACGCGCCGACATCATGGAAGCACAAAGGGAAGCGCACCGATGGAGCGACGCCCGCGCCAAGCCGGCGACCCAATGAGCCGATTCGTGATCGAATAGTTGGCCCTCACCCCGGCCAGCGCGGCTTCAGGGCGACATGTCCCCCGGTCGGATAATTCTCATGAGCTCTCATGACTCGACGCGCGCACGCGTTCGAGAAAGAACCGTATCATTTCGCTGGATGCATCCGGGCCTTTGGCGTCGGTATAGGACCCACGTGGATCGCCGCCAAACCATGCATGTGCAGCACCATGCACGAGCCAGTACTCGACAACCGCGTTCCCGGTGGCGTCCTTGAAAATCGTGCGGGTGTAAGAGTGCCCATCCAAGATTCCGGTTGCACAGGTCTCCTCACTCGCAGCCGCCGCGCCTGAGCCATCACCGACATTGCACGCGCCTCCGGTGCTTTGACTGACGACCTTCTCGCCATTACACGGATGAACCGTCGTGTCGCGATCCCCGTGAAAAACGATGGTGGGAATCGCACGCCGCCATGCTTGAGGGTTTTCACGATGGGCAATGCTCGGGCTGCCCGATGTATCACGCTGGTGCATGGCCGCAAATGCCGAAGGTAAATCATGTGCTGCCCCATACGGGAGACCGGAATGGACGCCGATGGCGGCAAACAATTCCGGATATGCCCTTCCGAGGATGATGGCCATGGCGCCACCGGCAGACAATCCACCGACGTATATTCGTTCGCGGTCGAGACCATAGGTGACCAATAATTCGCGCACCAGCCCGGCGATGATCGCAGGTTCGCCCTGGTCGCGGCGCTGGTTGCCGGCCTGAAACCAGTTCCAGCACTTCGACATATTCGCGGACTGTGGCTGCTCCGGATAGAGGACAAAGCACGCGCGCTGCTCCGCGAGCATGTTCATGCGCGTCCCGGTCGCGAAGTCATCGGGCGTCTGTGCGCAGCCATGCAGCATAACGATCAGCGGCAGGGGCTGTCCGCGATACGCGCTTGGGATGAAAAGCTTGTAGCGGCGAGTCCCTGCCGATCCGCTATAGGTGTGCTCGCTGAATTGCGTTCGTTCTTTTGGAGTAGAAGCTGGCGCAGGAGAGCCTTCGACGGGCGCCACTTTCGTCGCCAACGGCTGGTCATCGACGACTCGACACGTCCCTTCGATGAAGCCCCGCTCCAGCGACCTCGCGGCGGGCGAAGGCTCGGCCTCGGTTGTGCCACTCAGCCCGCGCTGAATTGCAGCGGTAGCTGCGACCAGGTCGCCTTCACGCATGATGCGCATCGCTTCGCGCACGCTCGAATACGCTTCCCCGTCCATGGTTTGTCTTTCCCTCAATGAATGCGATCGGCCAACGCCGCCTTCACCTCCGGACTTGCGTGAAAGGCGCCAAGTACGGTGACGGATTCAATCGTGGCCAGCGCCAGGGCGGCCGAAACATCGGACGCAATCCGGGCCAATCCGAGGACCTGTATACGCAGTCGCTTGCCGGATTTCTTCAATGTCTCGAGATCGGCGCGCGCGAACTCTTGAAGTCCCAGCACCAGTGTCTTGCGGCTTACGGTCTGTCTGACCACGTCAGCATGCGACGCAAGATGATTCCGAATCGCGGTGCGAATCAAATCCGTGCGGTTGGAATAGAAACCTTCCTGGACAAGCAGATCGATCTGGCCGAGATCAATGAGGCCGAGATTGATCGTAATTTTCTCGGTGTCCAGGGCTTTTGCCGAAATCGCGGCCATTTGTCGGGACCCAGCGGGAATCCAAATGGAAGTATAACTCCATCCAGATGGATGGTCAATCGCGGCTCGCGAATGCGCCTGCGGCCCCTGCGACGAAAGCGGCCGCTGCCTGTGCTTCTGTCAAAAAGGTGATGTCATGTCATGCCTTCGGACAGCCGGTGGCAACATTCATCAGCCCGAGATTCTTTGCTGCGCTCAGAATGACAACAAAAATGTCCCTCGCTGTGCTGAGAATGACAAAATCAAAATGTCTTTCTGAGAACCAACATGTCATTCCGAGAAGCGGCGCGACGAAGAATCTGCCTTCGGCGACGAGCGAGTGTTGGCAAAGCCGATTCCTCCCGCCTTCGCGGGGGTCGGAATGATATGCTTTCGTGTGGCCCGTGGAGGCGCTCAGTGGCGGCGAGGTTCAGCAGTTTAGGATTCTTCGCTGCGCTCACAGTGACAAATCAAAACGTCATTCCGAGGAGCGCAGCGACAAGGCTCGGACAGCGCGGACCGTCGAGACAGGAATAGCCTCCACTGGGCGGGAATGACCACAAGAAACTTGCGATCGATGCGATTGCGGGCGATCGGTAAATCAGGAATTCACAACGCTTGCCTGCGGCGTGCCCTGTATCACCCGGGCGGGATGCGGTAAGCGGGAGGCATCGGTGCAGCCATCCATTGGCGTCATCCCGATACTTTCGGTCGCGCTGTTGGCCGTGACCGGTTGTGCCAATGTATCGCTCCTACACTACTACGCGCGAGCCGACCCGACCGCTCAAATCGACATCGATCCCATCGGCGGGTACATGTTGCTGTATTGGGTCGACTCTCGTGGGACCGCCTGCCACGGCGCGCCCGGGCTGAGCGGGCAGCCCGGGCCTGCGGTGATCACGGTGGCGAGGCCGGCGGCTATTCAAGCTGCGATCGGCGGCGCATCCATTACCTCCGCCGAGCTGGCCGCCTATCAGATCATTCCGTACACCGTGAGCGACTACACCAAGTCGGGCGCGACTGGATATCACTTCTTCCAGTTCGACAATCTTCTCTGGCGTCTGCGCAGCAACGGTCACGCCCTTCGCGACACTGCCGACCACCACTATTCCGTGCCGCAAGTGATCGACGTCGACCGTCGACCGACGACTCTCACTCCCGTCTACGCATGGGGCCGCCCCGATTGCGATCTGAGCCAATTCCTGGTGGCCGGAGGTGGAGTGCTCGTGGAGCCGGGGCAACATCCGACCCAATGCCGCGCCAAGGCGGTTCCTTCTTCCGGCACCATGGCCGAGGACCTTTTGCTCTCGTACTGCGTCAAGCGATTGCCGCAGGGAACGCGTTATCAAACCTATTGAAGCGATCTTAAGTCTCGAGTGAGATTGCGATGGTCGAGCCAATCCAAGAAAGCGTCCCTCAGGAGTCCTAAAATGACGAAGCTTGCTGTCAAACCCGTCGTCGCCGTGCTGAATCGGTTGCTGGAGGCTGAATTGGCGGGCGTGGTTCGTTACACGCACTATTCCTTTCTCGTGTTCGGCTTTGGTCGCATACCCATCGTGTCCTGGCTGCGTGCCCAGGCCGATGAATCGCTGCTTCATGCCCAGCAAGTAGGCGAATGGATCGCGACACTGGGCGACTACCCCTCGCTCGGGATTGGGCCGCTCCTGGACTCGCACCAGCATGACATTGCGGCGATACTGCGCGAATCGCTGGAGTCCGAAGGCCGGGCGCTCGACCTCTATCGCGAGCTGCTGCGACTGGTCGAAGGCAAGCGAGTCGGCCTGGAGGAATTCGCGCGGCAGATGATCCAGGCGGAGGAGATGCACGCCGCCGAAGTGGACAAGATGTTGCGCAAGCCGGGCGAGCTGGCATCGTTTGCGCCGCGCGCGGACTAAAGGCCAGGCAGGAATAGCATCGCGTTACTGAAGACAACACGGAGCGGGGGGTCCATGTCGAGCACGCATGTCTGCGCAACGCCGGCGCCGGTCGCGGCTCTCGTGCGCCTGAAGGCAGTGGCCCCATCGCCAGCGCTTTCGCGACTCGTCAAGGCGACGGCGGCCGCGGCACTGGCGTTGTGCCTGGTTCAACCGGCCGGCGCGCAGTCGCCCAAGCTTGTGTTCGCGATTCCGTATTCGGGAACGCTCAAGAAGATCAACGATAGCGGCGAGATCCGCATTGGCTATCGCGAGAATTCCCCGCCCTTCGCGTTCCTCGATGCTAGCCACAAGCCCTTGGGCTATTCGCTCGACCTGTGCGAAATCGTGGTGGAAGAGAGACGCCGGAAAACCGCTTCGATCTCGTGATCTCCGGCGATGTCGATCTCGAATGCGGCTCCACGACGAACAACCTCGAGCGGCGGAAGATCGTCACCTTCTCGCCGACGATGTTCGTCACCGGCACCAAGCTCCTCGTGCGCCGCGGCAGCGGCATCCTCAATTTCCGAGATTTGGCCGGCAAGACGGTGGTGCTGACGCGCGGCACCGTGCACGAGACCGCGATACCCAAGCTTGCCCAGCGCCAGAACATTCCCATCAAGTTCGTCTTCGCCAGCGACCACGGCGAGTCGTTGCGCACGCTCGCGGCCGGCAAGGCGGACGCCTTCGCCAACGACGACGTGCAGCTCTATGGCATGATCGCCGAGACCCGGTCCGCGGCGGACTTCCGCGTG
>VBCZ01000043.1:594-4505 GCA_005889025.1 Betaproteobacteria bacterium | reverse complement strand
TCGTGAATGGTTCAAGGTTCACCAGCGGGAGCGCAGCGACGCGCCATTCCTTGGTAAACCATTGTTGGGCCGCGTCACCGGCAAATGGGCGTTTCAGCTCTCGCGCCGCATCGACAAGCCGGATGGGTCGTTTGGCGGTGTCGTCTACGCCTCGATCGATCCCGCATACTTCTCAAAGTTCTATCGGCAGGCAGACCTCGGTGAAGAGGGCGTGGTCACGCTCGTCGGCCTGGACGCTATCACCCGGGCGGGGCGCGGCGGACAAGAGCTCACTTTCGGGGAAGACATGCGCGAAAGTACGCTATTTGCGGAACATGCGAAGAATAGCGCCGGCAGTTTTGTCAGCGTAGGCAAATTGGATGGCAAGCGGCGCTTAATCAGTTACCGCAGCCTGGCGCAGTATCCACTGATCGTCGCGGTCGGCACCTCGCAGGCCGAGGCCCTCGCGTCCTTCTACCAGCGCGAGCATAACTATTACCTGCGCACCGCGTTGTTCAGCCTGTTCGTCGTAGTGTTCGCGGCCGGCCTGATGGCTGCGTTGTCGCGGCAAAAGCGAGCGATGGTGTCGGTTGCCCGCAGCGAAGCCCGGTTCCGCGCGACGTTCGATCAAGCTGCCGTCGGCATCGTGCGTTCGGCGCTCGATCTGCGCCTGCTGGAGGTCAACCCCAAGTTTTGCGAAATGCTCGGCTACGCGCAGGAGGAGCTGCTTGGGCACAATCTGCTGGATCTACTCAGCCCCGAGGATCGTGCCAGGAACAGCGATTTCAACAACCGGCTGCTCGCCAACCCCAGCGGCCCGCTCCCGCCGGAGATGGAAACCGGCTACCTCCACAAGGATGGCTCGGTGGTCTGGGCCATCGTTGCGTCGACTCTCGTAAATGGCAAGAACGGCGACCCGGATTATCTCGTGACCATCATTCAGGACGTCACCGAACGCAAGCGTGCGGAGGAGCGCGTTGCCTACCTCGCCTGCTTCGATGCCCTCACCGGCCTGCCGAACCGGCACCGGCTCCACGACCGTTTGACCCAGATGCTGGCCCAGGCACAGCGAACCGCGGGTTGGATCGGATGCATGATTGTCAAGCTCGATCACGTCAAGGACATGAATAGCATCTACTGGCACGGCGCCGGTGATCGGTTGCTTGTCGAGATCGCGGAACGCCTGCAGCGCAGCGCGCGTGGCTCGGATACCGTCGCACGCCTCGGCGGCGGCGAGTTCGCGCTCGTGCTCTCGAATCTGGCTAAGGCGGACGATGCCGGACTGGTCGCACAGGAGGTCATCGATGCACTGGCGCAGCGATTCAATCTCGGCGGACGCGAAATCTATATTTCGGCCAACATCGGCATCGCGATCTATCCCGGCGATGGCGACGATGCCGAAGGGCTCCTGAAAAACGCGGACGCAGCGATGCGCCGCGCCAAGGAGTACGGCCGCAATACATTCCGCTTCTTTCTGCCACGGATGAACGAGCGCGCACTTAAGCGATTACAGCTGGACGCCAGCCTGCGCGGCGCGCTCGAAGGCAAAGAATTCCTGCTTGATTACCAACCTAAGGTTGACCTCTCCACCGGAATCATCAGCGGATTGGAAGCGCTGTTGCGTTGGCAGCATCCAGAGCAGGGCCGGATGGCACCGGCCGATTTCGTGCCGATCCTCGAGGAGACCGGCTTGATCGCGCCGGTCGGTGAATGGGTGTTGCAGACGGTCTGCGAGCAAATCAAGGTCTGGCAGGCGCGAGGCATCGCCGTGCCTCTAGGGCCGATTTCGACGGCCAGGTGCGAGCGCTTATCACCAAGAGCGGCGTTGACGGCAGGTTGATCGAGTTCGAGATCACCGAGTCGATGTTGATGCGCGACCCGGCAGAAGCGGCGGGCATGCTAAGCAGGCTGAAACGCATGGGAGTCAAGCTCTCGGTCGACGATTTCGGCACGGGCTATTCGAGCCTCGCGTATCTGAAGCGCTTCCCGCTCGATGCGCTCAAGATCGATCGCACTTTCGTTCGCGATCTCACGACGAATTCGGACGATGGAGAGATCGCTCTCGCCATCATCAGCCTCGCGCACAACCTCAAGCTGAAGGTCGTGGCCGAAGGCGTGGAAAACGAGGCGCAAATGAACTTCCTGCGTTCAAACGGCTGCGACGAGATGCAGGGATACTACTTCGCGCGGCCCATGACCGTCGAGGATTGCACGCAGACGCTGATTCAAAACCGTCGCATTCACTTCACCAAGCCTCGTACTGCGTCGCGGAGCGCCGGACGCACCTTTCGGCGTGCACCCGATCATATCGACCGACCGGCGACAGCACCCGAAGAGATCGAGCTGGCGGCCATAGAGCTTGAATGGCTGCGACGATGCAGTGTCCATTCCTGCACCGCTCCCCTGGCGGTGGTTGCCGCTCTCGAGCGGGCTGGGTTTGCCATGCCGGACGATGTTGGGCGGTTGAAGGTTACCGACAACGGCAGAGGCTACCTGAGCAGCTACGATTCCCAGATCAAGAAGCGGCGTCGGAAATGGAACTAGGATGTATTGGATATCGCTTCGACGTGTCGCATCGGCTGTGTGTCCCCTCCTGGCCGAACTAAAGATTATCGCGGCAGTCGCAGTTCGACCCTCATCACCGTTGTCTTTTCCTGTTAGCCAACACTTTAGGTTCTGACCTCGAACGTCCAAAGGTGGCCGAATTCCGCCTGTTCGCAAATCGACTCGGTCATTCCATTATGGCCGCCCGGCTGCCCTCGGGTGGCACTACGCAGCGCGCTTTAGCGCGCGGCCAATCACGCGCGCGTAAGCGACGCCGCTCAGGTTCGCCGCTCTGTTCCTTAGGCCTTTTTCAAATCCTGATTCTTGAGCGGTATCGAGCGGATTCGTTTTCCGGTTGCGGCGTAAATCGCATTGAGCACCGCGGGCGCGGCCACGAAGATTGTCGGCTCGCCAACGCCGCCCCAGAAGCCACCAGATGGCATGACGATCGTCTCGACCTTCGGCATCGCCTCCATGCGCATGACGTTATAGGTGTCGAAGTTCTTCTGTTCGATGCGGCCATCCTTGACGGTGCACTCGCCGTAGAGAAGGGCGGAGAGTCCAAATGCGAATGAGCCTGCGACCTGGCGCTCGATCTGTGCCGGATTTACCGCGTAGCCGGGGTCGGTTGCGGCGACGATGCGGTGGATCTTCAAGGCCCCTTTGTTGCTGACCGAGACCTCGGCGCAGGCCGCCACGTAGCTGCCGTAACCCATGTGTTGCGCAAGGCCGCGGTAAACGCCGCGCGGCGCGGGCTTGCTCCAGCCAACGCGCTCGGCAACGGCGTTGAGGACAGCGAGGTGTTTGGGATGATTCACCATGAGCTTGCGGCGAAACGCGAGCGGATCCTGGCTAGCCGCGTGGGCAAGCTCGTCCATGAAGCATTCGAGGTAAATTGCATTCTGATTGTTGTTCACGCCGCGCCAGAAGTGCGGCGGAATGTGCGGGTTGCGCATCGCGTGATCGATGAGCAGGTTCGGAATCGTGTAGCCGAACGCACTCTCCGCACCGCCGGCATTGAGGCCCTGGAACACAACCGGGTCCTTGCCGTTTTGCAGGTTCTGCGGAGCCACATAGGCAAGGATCGACTGGCCCGAAATCCGCATGTGCAGCGCCGTAAGATTGTTGTTGCTGTCAAAAGCGCCGACCATCTTCGCCTGGGTAACGGGATGGTAGCGGCCGTGCGTCATGTCTTCTTCGCGCGACCAGATGAGCTTCACCGGTGTGCCCGGCATCTGCTTGGCAATCGCGACCGCCTGCTGCACATAGTCGTGCGTCGTGCGCCGACCAAAGCCGCCGCCCGGCGGCATCTTGTGGACATCGCACTGTGCGAGCGGCAAGCCCGATGCTTCGGAAGTGACGGCCAGCGCCGCCTCGCCGTTTTGCGT
>VBCZ01000043.1:0-527 GCA_005889025.1 Betaproteobacteria bacterium | reverse complement strand
TTCGCATCGCCGTTCTCATTGCCGACAAACGCCTGCTCGGCATCGAGGCCGGTCTTCAGGAATTCGGCGATCGACGCGCTCGTTACCGTGGCGTTGCTAGCCTCCTCCCAGGTGATCGGCAGCGCTTCGAGGGCGACTTTTGCTTCCCACCAATGATCGGCGACCACCGCAACCGCCGAGTCGCCCACAGGCACCACCTTTCGCACACCTTTCATGCTCGCGATGTGGGCCGCGTCGAAGCTCTTCACTGTGCCGCCGAACACCGGGCAACCGCTGATCGCGGCGCACAGCAGGCCGGGCAGTTTCACATCGATGCCGTAGACCTGCGCACCGATGACCTTGGGCTTGGTGTCGAGGCGCTTCACCGGTTTCCCGGCAATCTTCCAGTCCTTGGGATCCTTCAGCGCCACGTCCTTCGGCGGCTCGATACGGGCCGCCGCTTCGGCCACCTTGCCGAAGGTCGTGGTGCGCCCCGAGGGCTTGTGCGTAATCACGCTATTGCTCGCGCTGCACTCGGAGGCGGAAAC
>VBCZ01000323.1:6455-16880 GCA_005889025.1 Betaproteobacteria bacterium | reverse complement strand
AGCTCGGCAAGTTCGAGGAGGCGCTTCACTATTACGAGAAGAGCCGGGGCATGCACCCGGCCGATGCCAAGGTCGAATCGCTGGAGCACCTTGTCAACCTGAGCGGCCGCTTGGCGGTCGAGCTCTTCTCGGATCTGCTGGGGACCCGGGCAGCCGACGCGCCGGCCGAGGTGCACACCGAGGCGAAGAAACTTTTCGCGGAGGCCGACCGGATCCTGGATGCGTTGCTGGTGATTGGCGAGACGTCCGAGCGCCTGTCGCTCAAAGGCAGCCTGTACAAACGAAAAGCGATGGTGGCCGCAACTTCCAGGGAGCGTCGCGGACTTCTGCAGCAAATGGCTCATTTCTACCAGGCGGCGTATGACTTGGGTTTCGCCACCCGAAGTAACGACGCGTACTACTCGCTGGCCAATCGTTTGGCCGCCGAGATCGTCCTAGCGTGGCCGTCCAGTGCCCGCCGACCCCGGTCGAAGACAGCCAGGGAACGCCTGGACGCGATCAAGAGTGGACTCGAAAAAATAAGATCGATCGCCGAGCAGACGAAGCCCGGAACGGACTTCTGGGCCGATACCTTGATGGGGAACGTATTGCTCGGAAAATGCATGGCCCGGCAGGAGATCGGTGCAGCGGACCTCAGCGACATGCTGACCGTCTATTCGAATGCCGCCATCCGCGGAGGATCGGTGCGTGCCCTGCGCTCGGTCACCGATCACATCCATTTTTTTCAAGCGATGGCCGAGCCTGAGGCGAACGCGAGCCGGAAAGATGCGCTCGTCGAATCGCTCAAGTCCTTGCGCGAAAGCGTGACCGCCGCAGCGATGACGGGGCGGTGATCGTCAACGTGACGCTATCGCCTTAGTCGGGCCCGATGTCCCGCGCCAACGGACCCGCCCAGGCTAGCTTCTAGTCATGTCATTCCGACTCCCGCGCAGGCGGGAGAAGGGATCTGCTGTTGCGAACGATCAATGTATTGCGAAAACAGATTCCTCATCGTCGTTGCTTCTCGGAATGGCATAGCCCTTTTCTCAACAGCTGCTAATGCACGCTCTTGGGATAAATGGATTGATGGAATGGGCGTCGGCGTGGGTCGTTCCGAGCAGAGATGACTCTTCCAATGGCGTAAGAACCTGCTGCCGCACTTCCTCGGGAGTCCATCCCTGGGTCGTGCCGAAGAAGGCGATCGCCTTGTCCGGGTCGATCTTCTGCACCAATTCGCGCCGCATGTGTTCGTGCGGGAAACCCAGCGTATGGCCGGTTTCGTGGCGGACCACGCGGTGGAACTCGGATTCCGGCGTGTGCATCGTGAACGCTTCGAGGTTCATCGTCGGCTCGTTCTTCGGAATGCTGAGTATGTCGGTTCCCAAATAAGACCAGTAGCCCGCGACCTCCGGCGGAGACGACGCGCGAGCGATGCGCACCTGGGGATCGGTCTTGGTTTCCGTGAACTGGACGTTGGCTGTCTTTGCCCACGCATTCATGTGAGCGATGATGCGGGCGCGAAGATCGGCGGGCGGGTTGTCGAGAAATCCGACGGTCAAGTGCACGCCGGCGGTATGCCAGCGCTTCGCGACCATGACGGCGATGCGCTCGAGCTGTGAACCGGGGCCACCCAGTCCTCGGGCAATCACGGCTGTCGGCGGTTGGTTCGCCGGGTTGATCTCCAGCGCCTTGCGGGCGGCGTCCACCCACTTGTCGCGGGGCAACGATTTCGGCGTACACACAATCGGGTCGCTCATTGGATCCTCTCCTTTTCGACGTTCTACCTAGGAAACTCGATCGCTGCACGTTGGTTCTCAATCGGGCGATCGCGACGCGTACGTATTTCACCCGATTCGCGATGCCGTCTCAAGTGAAAATTCGACAAATTCGCCGCGCGTCACAGTCCGGGCTCGAGTCGACTTGTCCGGCCCGAGCTTGCGGTCTTGCGGGCTCGCAAGGGAAAATTCGGCAGCCCGGTACCGCATGCTTGATTCCAGGATGGCGTGAGTGGTGCCACCAGATAAACTAGACGAGAAACCTGCCGCAACTATAGTCAAGGAAAGCGATCCGTCAAGCGCAAAGCGTCGTAGTAAGCGCCCGGCTTTCTCACTACGGGCGGTTCACCGCGGCACTCTTGACCTGCTGCAGGAAACATGATTTCCTAAAGTTCAACGTTGGCTTGTGCAGCAGAACGGCGTTGGCGATATTTCGGACATCTTTACTGGATCGGGCGATGACAATGGGCCACCGGCGCCTCGCATGGCTGCTTCCCGCATTGAGTGTCCTGGGATTGTCCTGCAGCACCTTGCCCCTGATCTCGATGTGCGGACAGGGTTCCGGGCGCGTCCTCGACGAAGCCATGTGCGTGGGCCGCGCCGCCGAAAGCTTTCTCGCGGCCGACGAGGACTATTTTCGTGAAATGGACTATGGCATTACAAAAAACGCGGCGCAGGTCGCAGCGGCGCTGGCTCCCTACGTCCCGAGCATCTCGCCCGATCAGGCGGTTTCCGCGGCGGTAAAAGGCCGCAACAACTGGATCGTTTGGACTGGCGGCAACGACCGCCTTTGGGATGGGCTGTCCGTAAAGAGCGCCGGCATCCTGGATTTTCTCAAGACCATCTCCAACCATCCCAGCATAAAGAATTACAGTCGCGACAACCGTTGGCAGTATCTCGGCCTGGTGATCGAGCCGTGCTTCGACAAAGGCAACGGCCCGCGCAAAGACCGCTATGGCCTGTGGCTCGACGTCAGGAGCGAAGCCTGTCCGCCTGATCCGTTCGAGAACGAAGCGAAGTATCCCGGCGTCAAGATCGGCGCCCGAGGCAAGAACATTCCGGTCGGTTCCTACTACGGCTACGCGACCGGCGTTGTCGGGCTGCGGCTGTTTCCCAATCCTGACTTCGATGAAGCGGCGGCAAAGCGCTGGGACCCCGAACGCTATTACACGGATCCGGCCTACTACAACGACAAGAAGCTCATCAAGCCTTATCGAGTCGGCATGTCCTGCGGTTTCTGTCACGTCGGGCCGAATCCGAGCAACCCGCCGGCCGATCCGGAACACCCCAAGTGGGAGAATCTCAACTCCAATCCGGGCGCGCAATATTTCTGGGTCGATCGCATCTTTGTTTGGGACGTGGACGAGTCGAGCTTCGCATATCAGCTGTTCCACACCTCGCGTCCCGGCGCGCTCGACACCTCGTTTGTTTCCACCGACTATATGAACAACCCGCGCACCATGAACGCGGTCTACAACCTTGGCGCGCGGATGGCATTGGCGAAAAGATGGGGCAAGGAGGAGCTTGCAGGCGGTGAGTTGAATAACGAGCATCTCAACAAATATGTTCCGCCCGGCAGCCCCTTGACGCAGTTCTACCAGGCACCCAATACCGTATGGACGCCTCGGGTCCTCAAAGACGGATCCGATTCGGTCGGCGCTCTCGGCGCGTTGAACCGCGTGTTCGTGAACATCGGCCTGTTCAGCGAGGAATGGCTGGAGCACTTCAGACCGTTCGTTGGCGGCACGAAGTTCACGCCTTTCGAAATCGCGGTGGCGAACAGGAATTCGAGCTATTGGAAGGCGACCGAGTCGCAGACCCCCGATGTGGCGCTTTTCTTTCTCGCCACGGCCCGCCCCGACTATTTGAAGGACGCGCCCGGCGGCCGCGGATACCTCTCCAGCGACAAGGGCGAGCTCGATCGCGGAAAGGTCGTGTTTGCCGAGCGCTGCGCTCGATGCCACTCGAGCAAGCTTCCGGAAGAGGCTTTCCGATTTTTCCAGGACCCTTCCTGCGCGGGCGGCAATTACCTGAAATGCTGGAACGATTACTGGGCCTACACCAAGGGCAGCGGGTTCAAGATGTCGATGACCCGCATCGCGCTGGCCGATGACTTCGCATCAGGCAACTATTTCTCGACCGATCTGCGCGTGCCCGTGACTTTGCTCGAGACCAATGCCTGCTCGTCGCTCGCGACCAATGCGCTTGCCGGCGACATCTGGGACAATTTTTCGTCGCATACCTACAAGAGCCTGCCCTCGGTGGGAAAAATAACGGTCCATCATCCGATTACCGGCGCACCGTATTCCTACGACATGCCCGCGGGCGGACGTGGATATATTCGCCCGCCATCGCTGATCAGTCTCTGGTCGTCGGCGCCTTTTCTGCTCAACAATTCGCTGGGAGACTTTTACTGGAGCGGATCGGTCAGCGACCGCATGAAGTCGTTCGACAGCGGCATCGAGCAGCTGCTCTGGCCCGAAAAACGAAAGGGCGATCGAAAGTACATGACGGCCTCCGGCAAAGAGGTTCCCGGAACCATCGACGTAACCTCGGCCACCACCTATCTGCGCGTTCCCAAGGGATATCTGCCGGATTTTCTGGAGCAGCTCGCGGGCCCCCTGAGCTACGCCCAGCCATGGCTTTTCAGCGAAGGCGGGATCGAGATCGGCCCGATTCCCAAAGGCACGCCGATCAATCTGCTGTCCAACATCGACCTCGAGCAAAGGGGCAAAGCGCTCCGCTTCCTCGTCGATGCCAAGCGCGACCTCAAGTCGCTTCCTCCTCGCGCGACCGACGAAGACGCGCGCAGAGTCTTTGCGAACCTGATCGAACCTCTGCTGCAGATCAGCAAGTGCCCGGACTTCGTCGTCAATCGCGGGCATTACTTCGGCACCGACTTCTTCGGCGAGGAGCCGGGCCTGAGCGACCAGGACAAGCGTGCGCTGATCGCGTTTCTCAAAACACTATGAGCGAAGCAGACGCGCAGGTGTGACGCACCATTGCCAGCGCATCACGCGTTTCATTGTGTTAGAAGCTCTAAACCTTGACTAGGAGCCGTCACCCCGCTGGCTCATTCGCCGGCGCCGTATCCCGGCGCCGCTTCATTCAGGCGTGCGGAGCCTGCGCCTCCGCGGTGAGCGCGCTCGTGAGTGGATGCACGTCGTTCTTCAGGCCGGGCGACTCGGCGCAGGTCGCTGCGCCGCTCAATTGCGCTGCGCCTGGCGGCGGCGATGCGTTCGACTATGTCGTCGTCGGTTCCGGTGCCGGCGGGGGACCGTTAGCCGCTAACCTGGCGCTCGCGGGCTTCAGGGTGCTGCTGCTCGAGGCCGGTGGTGACGAGGAAACCTACGACTGCCAGGTCCCTGCATTTCATGCGCGCGCCTCGGAAGACGAGCGTCTTGCCTGGAATTTCTTCGTGCGCCATTACGCTGACGACGCCCAGCAGAAGCGTGACGAGAAATTCCAAATCGCGCGCGACGGCGTGCTTTATCCGCGATGCGCAACGCTGGGCGGATGCACCGCACACAGCGCGATGATCGTGATCTATCCGCACAGCAGCGACTGGGATCATATCGCTCAACTCACCGGCGATCCATCCTGGGCCGGGGACAATATGCGGCGCTATTTCGAGCGGCTCGAGCGCTGTGAATATGTGTCGCCCGCGGCAACCGAGAGCCGCCATGGTTTCCGGGGCTGGCTTTCGACCAATGTCGCCGATCCGATATTGATGGTGCGCGATGAATTCCTGAAGACGCTCGCTGCGGCCGCGCTGCGCGAGTCGTTTGCGACGCTTGGCAGACCCCTCACTCGCGTACTCGGGCGGCTTGAAACTCATTTCGATCCCAATGATTGGCGGTTGGTCCGGCAAAGCGGGGAAGGGATCTGCATGATGCCTATTTCCACGCATCGCGGCCGGCGCGTCGGCAGTCGCGACTATATTCGCCGCGTTCAGTCCGCCTGCCCAACGCAGCTTGTGGTGCGCACACACGCGCTGGCGACCCGCGTCTTGCTGGACGGCCACAATCGCGCCACCGGCGTGGAATATCTTTCCGGCAAGCGCTTATACCGCGCAGATCCTCGCTATGCGCCAGGCGCCGTGGCGCAGAAACTTATCGCTTCGGCGGCGCGAGAGGTGATCCTTTGCGCGGGTGCGTTCAATACACCCCAGCTGCTCAAGTTGTCGGGCATCGGACCCCGAGAGGAGCTCGAGCGATACGGAATTCCCGTCAAGGTCGAGCTGGCGGGCGTGGGTGAGAATCTGCAGGATCGCTATGAAGTGTGCGTCGTATCCAGAATGAAGGGCGGCTTCTCGCTCATGAAGGGCATGAAGCTGCGTCCCCCATTGCCGGGTGAGGCACCCGATCCGCAATTTGAAGAATGGTTGAAAGGGGGAGGGCCCTATGCGACCAACGGTGCGCTCATATCGATGATGAAGCGATCGTTCCCCAGTCGGCCGGAGCCGGACCTGTTCATCTTCGGCCTCCTCGGATCTTTCAAGGGCTACTTTCCCGGTTATTCAGCCGCAATCGCGCGAGAAGACGATTTCTTCAGCTGGGCCATCCTCAAGGCGCATACCAACAACACCGCCGGGCGGGTGACGCTGCGCTCGGCCGATCCGCGCGACGTGCCGGAAATCAACTTTCATTATTTCGATGAAGGCACGGGCTCGGGCGACGATCTTGCATCGGTGGCGGAGGGCGTGGAAACCGTGCGCCGGATCACTGCCCGCTGCCAAAGCGTGATTGCCGAAGAGATCCTTCCCGGCGGGAACATTCACACTGACGAACAGATCCGTCAATTCATCAAGGACAACGCGTGGGGCCATCATGCGTCCTGCACGTGCAAGATGGGTCCCGCCAGCGATCCCTCTGCGGTGACAGATAGCAGCTTCAGGATTCACGGCACGCGCAGGCTGCGGGTCGTGGACGCGTCCGTGTTTCCGAAAATCCCGGGGTTTTTCATCGCATCCGCGGTATACATGGCGAGCGAGAAGGCAAGCGACGTGATCATCGAAGACGCGAAAGCCGCGGCCGCAGCTGATCACCATGACGATGTATTGTCGGTACCGACTGTGTCGGCGCGAGTCGCAGCACGGTGAAAGTCGGGGGAGCTCCCTTAAGGGACGGGCCGCATCCAGTGCGGTCCATCCGGGCCAGCATTTGCTAACATCGCATCTGTTCGAGCCATGACGACTCCCGTCACGTTCATGGACATGCTGCGCCGCCTGCTGAGGGCGGACGAGCAGGGGCGCGCGGCGAAGACGGTCGAAATCTATGGCTGGGTCGTCCTGATCGAAGGAGCGACCTGCATGATCTGGCCGCACCTGGTGGCGACGGTCTTGGGTATTCCTCCCCTCGAAGGCCAAGGCGTAGGCTATTTTCGCCTGGCAGGGGTGTGGGTCGCCGGAATAGGCCTGCTCTACGTGCTCAGCGGACGACTCAATGCGACCGGTTTTGTTTTTTCCACGCTGCTGGACCGTCCTCTCGTCCTGCCCCTCTTGGGATGGTCGCGGGAACACTTGCATTGGCCGCCGGGCTGCAAGATCTCCTGACATGTCTCTGGACATGGGCGGTATGGCGCAGGGAATTTGGAGGTGGCCGCACCGGCCCCGCTTCGTCATGATGATCTGCACGCCTTGCTCGAATCGGCTGCACTGCCGTGACGTCGGTCTTAAACTGCCCGGCTGGTGCCCATGAATTCAAATATTAGCCGTCCCGTGCCGCCGGCCAATACCGGATCGGCGTTCCTCAACTGGATCGCGGATGCATCTTTGTCGTTCGTGCATCTGGAGCGCCGATTCGATCCTTTTTTCCGTCCGGCGTTCGACGCTGTGCTCCGCGATCCCATCGCGAGACTGACCACGGCACTGATCAACATGAGGCGCCCCAACGAGCACTTGAAAATCGCCGAGGAAAAGCCGATATCCGATGAAGAGGTTTACCTGGAATCCATCATCGCGAGCTTCCAGACGCAGATGCGCAACCTTTGGAGACCCGGCGGGTTCGAGCGAGGAGGAAACACCAAGACGCACGGCATCGTGCGCGGGGAGTTCATCGTTCACGATGGTCTGCCTGCGAATCTGCGCCATGGCATCTACGCGAAGCCGCATACGTATCGTGCCTGGGTGCGCTTTTCAGGGCCCGGGCCTTACATCACGCCCGACATAGACGATGTAGGCTTCATGAGCATCAGCATCAAGCTGATGGGTGTCCCCGGACCGAAGTTGATGGACGAGGAGAAGTTCACGCTGGACATGTTCGGCGTTTCCACGCCGACCTTCGTGACACCGGATACCAAGGCTAACGCGCAGTTGCAGATCGAAAGCGTGAAGAACGCATCAATTTTCTATTTCCTCAACTTCCATCGTTCACACGTACTCGACTTCATCATGCAATCGCTGTGGATCAAGACCCAGAGCAGCCCGTTCGAAGCGCCTTATTTCAGCTGCGTTCCCTATCTCCTCGGCGAAGGCCAGGCGATGCAATATTCGGTGTGGCCGAAAACGACGAAGCGCACCCGGATACCGCGCCTTCCTTTTCGTCCTCCCGACGACTATCTTCGGGACGCGATGGTCGCCACGCTCGCCGAAGAAGATGTCGAATTCGACATTCGCCTGCAACTGCAGACCGATCCGCACCTCATGCCGATCGAGAACAATGCCGTGCTTTGGCCCGAGAAGCTTTCTCCCCGCATATCGGCGGCCACGCTGCGCATTCCGCGGCAGAAGTTCAACTCCCCGGCCCAGATGGAGTTCGCGAAACGGCTCTCGTACAATCCGTGGCATTGCATTGCCGAGCATCGCCCGTTGGGGAACCAAAGCCGTGCTCGACGCCGGATGTATTGGGAGCTCTCGAAGCTGCGACACACGATGAACGACGTGCCTCATTACGAGCCGACCGGAGATGAGGTTTTCGAGTAAGGCGCCGTGACTCCGCAATCGACGTTCATGGTCTTGGCGCCGATCGATCCGCGGCGCGAGGCGGAGCTTCGCGGCCTGCTCGCATCGATGAACGATGCGCCCGGGCGCGTAAACGCCGGCAACGCGCTCATACCCTTCGCGGAATTCGACACCCTGCATTTCGCACGATTCGTCATCCTGGACGACAAGACGCAGGAAGACGTTCGCGTTTACGGCCTGCCTGTTCGGACCTATCCACTCTATCTGGCGTTCCTGGGCGACATCGACGGCGACCGAAATGCCTTTCTCGGAAAGCTGGTGAAGCGAGCGGGGAGAGGATTGCAGTCGATCTTTTCTTGTTGCGAAGGGTTCGCGAGCGATACCGATCTTGTCGCATGGATGAAGGACCACGAGACTGCGTCCGCGGCCGCTTATGTGAATTGGCGGGGGCGGACGGTGCGCTGCATTCGCGAAGAGGCGGCGTTGAAGGCAGCGCTCGACGAGTATGTCGGGAGCCACGTCCCCGCTCTCACCGGCGTTCCGCCACGGGAGATTTTGTCGAAGCTACAGCAGTTCGTGAATGCAGAGAAATCCGCGGGACGCCTTGCCTTTTCCTGCTTGCGCTGCCTTTGCTCGTCGTTATCGCACCGATCCTTCTCATTCGCCTTCGCCGTTTGGAGAAAACCGATGTGGAGCTCTGTTCGCGCGTGGACCAGGCCTATTCGGACGCGTTGGCGCTTTTGGAGGATCGCGACGTCACCAATCAGTTCAACGCGATGGCGAGCCGGAAACCGGGCCTCGTACGGCTCTGGACGCTGCTTGGCATTCTCGCGACGGTCGATTATGCGGCGCGGCACATTGTCAGGCACGGCCGCCTGGGGCGCATACGAACGATTCACTTCGCGCGCTGGGTGTTGCTCGACGGCAGGAAGCGGGGGGTATTTTTCAGCAACTACGACGGCACGGTCGAGAGCTACATGGACGACTTCATCAACAAGGCCGGCTTCGGTCTCAACGCCATTTTCTGCAATGCCATCGGCTACCCCAGAACCAATTGGCTCGTGCTCGATGGATGCTCAGACGAACAAAAGTACAGGAGCTTCCTGCGCCGTCATACCTTGCCTTCGCAGGTCTGGTACAAAGCCTATCCTGGCTTGACGGCGATCGAAGGAAACCCGCGAGTGGGTCGCCCTTCTATGAACCCCAGCGAAGTCGATTACAGCGACGTGCAGGGCCTGGTCCGCTTCGGCTACGGGAAGATGAAGGAAGCGTCGTATGTTCACCTGCGCGTGAAGGATGTTGCGGCTGCGCGAGCCTGGTTGCGGAGCGCACCCGTCACCAGCGCCGTCGCGACGACGCCTCCTCCATCTACCGCGATGCAGGTCGCGTTCACCGCCGCCGGTCTCGAGGCGCTCGGCGTACCGGCTTCGGTTCGGGCGGGCTTTTCTGCGGAGTTCCTCGCGGGAATGATCGAAGAAAATCGCAGTCGCCGGCTGGGCGATGTAGGAAGCAACGCTCCGTCACAGTGGGAATGGGGCTACGGCGCGGGCGTGCCGCATCTCATGGTGATGTTCTTCGCCGAGCCGGGTCGCCTCCAGGCTTTGACCCAAGGGTGCAAGGTAGACGCATGGAATGAGGCATTCGACGAGCTGCGTTGGCTCGGCACAGCAGATCTCGACGGGGTCGAGCCCTTCGGTTTCGCCGACGGCATCAGTCAGCCGCAGCTCGACTGGGAGCGGTAGCGTGACGTGACTCACCCGCAGATCGATT